>JBDREM010000248.1:0-14603 GCA_043819695.1 Planctomycetota bacterium | reverse complement strand
CGTCGGCACCACCACGCCCGACGAGGCGAAGGAACTGATCGAGATATCGTTCGACCTGCTCAGCAGACGCCTGCCCGGCAACGAGTTGCAGAAGACGCGCAGCAAGAAGGTGCTGGAGGCGAAGGCTTGAGAGGACGGCCGCCTTTCCCGGCGCTTTGATATTCCTTCCGTTTTTTCACTTTACCGCTCAGCAGGGGTGCCGAGAATAACGCGGGCGCCGGCCTGTCGGCTTGCAGGCGCGGCGCGGTCCGTGGCATCACGAGCCGCTCCCGTCAAGGGTGCTTGAATCGCGGAGGAGACATGAGCCAGGTAAAAGAACGGAGACGGTTTGAGCGACGCTCCCTCAGCACGACGATTCTGTTCCGGCCGGTTGACGGCCCCGCCGGGCCGTTCTGGTCGGGCCAGATGCGCGACATCTCCGACGGCGGCGTCTCGTTCGACACCGACGACGCGCCGGAGGAGGGGGCCGTCGTCGACATGTTCTTCAAGCAGCTCGCCAACACCGCCGACCAGCGCGTGCGCGGCCGCGTGGCGTGGGTCCGCCCGGGCGACATCAGCGCGTACACGATCGGCGTGAGCTTCACGAGCTAGACCTTGCCATTTCGCGCGATCGAGGCGGAGTGAAGCAGGGCGGGCAGGAGTGGTGCCCGCCCCGTTCATGTCTTCCCGCTCCCTGTCACAAGCTTGATCCACAGAATTGACTGTCATAGAGCACTGGTGGTCTATGACAGTCAATGCACAGCCGGGCGGTGTTATCCTTGACGTCGCCGGAAACATGGGTTACGCTTTGGGTGAACGGCAGGCGGCGGGCCTGCCGTCCCGGAGTTGTCCGGCCGGCCGACGCGCCGGGCCGGCGCTTTGCGTGTTCGAGAGGTGGCTTTTCTGGGAGGATATGTCATGGCGCTCAAGGTGAGTCGCGTGGATGTGTGGGCGGCGGGGCTGAAGGACAGGCCGGGCCAACTGGCCGCAAAGCTGGCGGCTCTGGCCGAGGCCGGGGCGAACGTTCAGTTCGTGGTTGCGCGTCGCGCGCCCGACAAGCCCGGGACGGGGGTGGTGTTCGTGACGCCGCTCAAGGGGGCCAAGCAACTGGCGGCGGCGAAGAAGGCGGGCTTCATGAGGGCGAGGAGCCTGCGTTCGGTCCGGGTCGAGGGGCCCGACAAGCGCGGCATCGGCGCCAAGTTGGCGCACGCGCTGGCCGACGCCGGCATCAACCTGCGCGGGCTCTCGGCCGCCGCGCTCGGCAAGAAGTTCGTCTGCTACCTTGCCCTCGACAAGGCGGCCGACGCGACCAGGGCGATCCGTGTGCTGAAGAAGGTGTGACGGCCGCGGAGCACGACACATCAGGAACAACGGATGCGCGTTGCACCGCCCTTACAGGGCTTGGCGCGCGGTACGCCAAATAGTGCCGTTGCCGGTGCCGTTGTCGTTGCCGTTGTCGTTGCCGGTGGCGTTGCCGTTGTCGTTATCGGTGCCGTTCAGCGCAAAGGGCTGACGTTCATCAGCCCAGGGCGGAGCCCTCATCTTTGCCCACATGTCATTGGGCCTTTGTTGCAGCCCGCGAAGCGGGCGTTAGACCTGTAGCCCACGGCGTAAGCCGTTGGAACAGGCGGCGGTCTACGCTCAGCCCCAGCGGGGCGAAAGATGGATTTGAGCCATTTGCGATGTGGCTCCGTAGCGTGTCGTCGGACAAGAATGTCCGCGGCGTCTCGCCTTCGTGTCTCGAGGCCGTCCCGGCCTCGAAAACGACCTCATCGCGGCCAAGCCTGCCCTGAGCGAAGCCGAAGGGATGGCCGCGACACGCGAGGGCAGGATGCCCTCGACACGCACAACGCAAATGGCTCGATTTCTTCTTTCGCCCGTTTCACGGGCTGGACGTCTCGCGTGCGGAATTCCCTGTCGCCGTTTTCCTGTTGATCCCGTCAAAGCTTTTTCCGTTCTCTGTGCCTCCGATGGACGTTGCCGAAGACAACCCCAAGCCGCCATTCTGGCGGCCGGACTCCGTGGTGAGATTGTTTTCTGTTTCGCGCTTCTCCGGCCCCGACCTTGTGGATCGGGTTTCCCTCTGACAAACGCGGAAAGGAGATTCGCCCGCGACATTCATACGGCCGGCGACCCAACCCTGTTCTGCACATTTGCCCGCTGCGGGGGAACCGGCGCCTCGGCCGTTCGGCGAAGGGGCGGGCCGCGTGGCCCGTCTGCAGACTGATTCCTGCCTTCTCGGATTTCTTGTCATGTTGGTCAGTGATCCACGCGGCGGAGGCCGAGGCCGGCGGCGTATTGCCGGAGTGAGGCGACCTCGCCGGGGCCGGGCGCGGCGAGCAGCTCGGGGAATTCGCCGGCGCGGAACGCGGGATGGTACTGGGCCATGACGTTGATGGCGCAGCCGGGCGCGGCGCGGGCGACCGTCTCGATGACGTCGCGGCTCTTCGCGATGCCGGCGGGCATGACGAGATGGCGGACGAGGACGCCGCGGGTTGCGACGCCGCGGGCGCCGGTCTCGAGCGCGCCGGCCTGGCGGTACATCTCGGCGAGCGCGGCGGCGGCGACCTCGGGGTAGCCGGGCACGCCGGAATACTTCTCGCCGGCCGCGGCGTCGGCGTACTTGAAGTCGGGCATGTAGATATCGACCACGCCGTCGAGGCGGCGGAGGGTCTCGACCGATTCGTACCCGCCGCAGTTGTAGACGATTGGCACGGCGAGGCCGTTGGCGCGGGCGATGACGACGGCCTCGGCGACGGCGTGTGCTACGTGTGTGGGCGTGACGAAGTTGATGTTTTCGCAGCCGCGCTCGGCGAGCGCGAGGGCGACGGACGCGAGCTGGCCGGGGGTGACTTCGCGCCCGGCCGTCGAGTGGCTGATGTCGCAGTTCTGGCAGAAGACGCAGTCGAGGTTGCAGCCGGAGAAGAAGATGGTGCCGCTGCCGCGGCCTGCGGCACCGTGGCCGACGAGCACGGGTTCTTCGCCGAAATGCGGGCCGGAAGATGCGAGTCGTGCGCGTGCGCCGGTGCGGCAGGCGCCGGTCTCGCCCGCGACGCGGTCGACGTGACATTCGCGCGGGCAGAGCGTGCAGTCGCGGACAATCGCGTTGAGCTCGGCGGCGGGATCAGGGAGGTGCATTTTCTCGCACCGGGCGGCCGGCTAGAACTCCGCGTCGGGTGCCTCGGGCACCTCCTCTATCTCTTCCATCTGCTTCTTCATCGCTTCCTCCAACTTGCGCCGGATGACGCCGACGAAGGCCTGGACGGGTTTGACGGGGATGTCGGCCCTGATGGTGATCCTGTTGTCCTTGATGAGCGCCGAGCCGCTGATCGGCTGCTCCTCGACGGGGAGTTCGGAACGTTTCGGGAAGATGTCCATCCCGCCCATCATCGGGCCCATTTGCTTGGTCATCATCCTGGCGATGGCCTCGCCCTTGCCGAAGAGAGATACGTGCCAGAACGCCGACATGTCTTTGGGGTGGCTCTCGAGCGCCGCCTGATACTCGGGCACGCGGGCGATGCTGCCGGCGCCTCGGGCCCTCATCAGCTCGATCTGCTTGTTCATCGTGCCCGCATAGTCGAGGCCGTACGTCGTGGCGGACAACTGCTTGCCGTACGCGATCTCCATGACGAGCTTGTCCTTGTGCCCGTAGGCCATCTCGAAGGTGTCGGCCAGCCCCTTCTTCATCTCTTTCCTGGCCTCGGGCGGGATGGGCAGCGCGGCGGTCAGGGTGTCGAGGTTGACGGCCATCTCCACCTTGTCGATGGGTATGCCCATGTGCTCGCGGTGCTTGACCGTCATCGCCAGCGAGATGCCGTACTTCTTGAGGAAGTCGCCGATCTCGCCCTTCCCGGTGAGCGCGACGATGGCCTGCATGCTCGACCGCGCGGCATCGTTGTCCTTGATACCCTGAAGGGCGATTCCGCCGACTCCGCCCTTGACGGGCACCTCGGCCTGCGCCTGGAGGCCGCTGCTGTTCTTCATTGCGTCCGCAAGGACTTCCTTGACCGCCTTGGTCTCGTCGGCGCCGAGGCCGAAGATGTCGCACGCAATCGCGACAATGCCGATGGCGACATCGCCGCCGCTGACGGGATCGAACGACATCATCGACGTCGAGACGGAGTTGCCGGGGAGGAGCTTCGCGAGCGCCCTGTTGACGGGCCGGTTGTTCTTCATGAGGAACTCGGCGAACGGCGTGCCCGGCACGGCGTCGGCCGAGAACGCCGCGGTCACCATGTTCCCGTCGGCCGTGAGGCCGAGCTCGACGAGACCGCCCTGCTTCTCGATCTGGTCGATCAGCTTCAGCGCGTAGTCGATGGCCTTCAGCGCCATCTGTCGATTCTTCGGATCGAGCCCTTCTTCCTCCTTTTCGCCCTCGTCCTCGACCTCCATTCCGGGCATCTTGCCGGCGACCTTCATCTTCATCATCTGGAGCCCGGCCTGCATCTGTTTCTTGTAGCGCCGCGTCAGGTCGCCGACGTCGACGCTGGCGACGGCCAGGCCGGTCATGTCGGCGATCGGTACGGCCTTGATGCCGCCGGCCTTCAGGTACTCGACGACTTCGCCCCGAGCGGCCTCGTGCTCGCCGATCACGCCCAAATTGCCGATGACCTGGACGGGCGCATCCTTGACGCCCTCGCGGAACAGCTTGGGATCGGCGAGCGTGAACATGCCGATCACGGGGTCGTCGAACTTCTGCGGGTCAAGGATGAGAATGGCGAACGGCTTGCCCTTATCGATGCCCGGCAGCTTCGCAAGCATCTGCGTCGCCTGTACGTCGATCATCGGCGCCGCCTTGGGCTCGAACGCGGTAACGACGTCGGTGGCCGCTTTGAGGGCGGCGTCGATGCTCTTCACCCGAACCGCCACGATGGTGTTTGCGCTGCCGAGCGGCAGCTTCGACTGCGCGGCGTCGCACAGAGACCCACCGGCCAGGACGATTGCGGCGGCTACCAGGGCAAGCAAGTTGATCCTTCGGCTGGACATACCGGCCTCCTTTCTCAAGCCCCCCGGGCATCAGCTCGGGGATGAACCCTGCACGCCGGCCGGTGTTACCCGGGGCTGTGCAAAACAGAGGGAAGTGTCAGAAGCTGGCACTCCCTGGCCTGTTGCCGGCGGCCCCTTCCTCGCCGCCGGATTTTCACCCTTTATATATCCATTTCCGGCGGAAATGCACAAGAAAAAATCGAAAAAGATTCGGGACGATTATGCCTGGCGGGCTTCCGCGGCGCTTTTTCCATCGCACCTCCGTGCCAGGCACGGAGGTCGCGGAGGTTCGGAGGTTCGGAGGTTGCTAGGGGCTTCGCGCTGCTTTTGCGTCGAGCACTTTGCCGACCTTGCGGGTGAGCTCCTCTTGTGTGAAGGGCTTCTGAACGAACGCGGTGTCGGGCGCGACGACGCCGCGGTTCGCGATGGCATCGCCCGCGTATCCGGACATGTACATGACCCTGACAGACGGGCGCACCTCGACGAGCCGTTCGTACAGCTCCCGGCCGTTCCTCCCCGGCAGGACGACGTCCGTCAGGAGCAAGTCGACCTCGTCGCGGTGCTGTGCGAACAGTTGCTCGGCCTCGTGGGGTGACGCGGCAGCGAGGACGGTATAGCCCTGGGCTTCGAGGTAGCGCGCGGCTACCTCCCGGACCGATCCCTCGTCCTCGACAACGAGTATCGTTTCGCTTGCCTGCCGCGGCTCTTTTCCGGGCAGTTCTGTTCTTCGCCCTTCAACGCCGTCATCGACGCGCGGCAGATAGATTTCGAACCGCGCTCCCTGACCGGGTCTGGTCTGCACGTCGATGCTGCCTTCGTGCTGCTTCACGATGCCGAAGACGGTGGACAGGCCGAGGCCGGTGCCCTTGCCGACTTCCTTCGTGGTGAAGAACGGTTCGAAGGCGTGCTCGAGCGTTGTGGCGTCCATGCCGCAGCCGGTATCGGCGACGGAGAGGAGGACGTATGGGCCGGGCCTGCCGCCCTCGAAGGCCGCCGTCTGGGCCTCGTCCAGCTCCACGTTCGCCGTCTCGATGGTCAGGGCGCCGCCGTCGGGCATTGCGTCGCGCGCGTTGACGGCGAGGTTCATGAGCACCTGCGCGATCTGGCCGGCGTCGGCCCGCACGTTGCCCAAGTCGTGGCCGGGGCTGAACCTCAGCTCGATGTCTTCGCCGATGAGGCGCGGGAGCATCTTAAGTATGTTCTCGACGAGGTCATTGGGGTTAAGGACGACGGGCTCGAGCGCCTGCTGGCGGCCAAAGGCGAGGAGCTGGCGCGTAAGGCTTGCGGCTCGGTCGGCAAGGGCGAGCACTTCGTTCAGGTCGCTCGCCTGTTGCGAATCCTCGCCCAGTTGCGCAAGCGCGAATTCGGTATAGCCGGTGATGCCGGTGAGGATGTTGTTGAAGTCGTGCGCGATCCCGCCCGCGAGCTGCCCGACCGCCTCCATCTTCTGTGATCGGCGAAGCTGTTTCTCCATCTGCTTTTGCCCGGTCATGTCGGTAAAGACCGTGGCGAACTGCCCGTGGCGGGGGCTGAACGCCAGTACCTCGAGATGCTTCTCGAACTGGTGCTCATAGTGCTCGAACCGCGCCGGCCTGCCCGTGAGCGCCACCTCACCGTATGTGTCGATCCAGAACGGCTCGAGCTCCGGCAGCACTTCGAGCGCTCTCTTGCCGAGGATGTCTCGAGCTCTCAACCCGGTCAGCTCCTCGAACGCCGGATTGACCTCGAGGAAGCGGTAGTCGACCGGGTTGCCGTCCTTGTCGCAGATAATATCGTGCAGCGCGAACCCATCGAGCATCGCTGCAAAGAGCTGGTGATAGCGCTTCTCGCTCTCGTGCAAGGCGCCGGTGCGCTCTTTGACAAGTTCATCGAGTCGTTCGTTCATCCGGCGAAGCTCGTCTTCCGCCCTCTTCACCCGCAGCATGACCTTGATGCGCGCGATCAGCTCTGCGTTGTCGATCGGCTTGTTGATGAAGTCGTCGGCGCCGGCGTTCAGGCCCTTCGCCTTGAGCTCGGCCGCGGCGTCGTGTGCGGTAACGAGGATCACGTGGACGTTGCGCGTCGCCGCGTCGGCCTTGAGCCGGCGGCACATCTCGACGCCGTCCACCTCCGGCATCTGCACGTCGATGAGCGCGCCGTCGAGCGGCGCCCTGGCGGCGATTGCAAGGCCCTCTGCGGCGCTGCTGGCCGTGATCAGTTTGCACGCGGGCAGTTCGCCGGCGACCAACTGCTCGAGCACGAAGAGGTTGTCCTGCCGGTCGTCCACGGCCAGCAGCGTTGTCCTGCCTCTGACGTTCGTCGAATTCATGTCCCCTCGCCTCCCTTCTCCGCCAGCCACTTCCGTATCGTCTCGCCGAGCGCGGCCGCGTTGATCGGCTTCGACACGTAGTCGTCGCACCCTGCGGCCAGGATTGCCTCGCGGTCGCCCGCCATCGCCATCGCGGTCAGGGCGATGACGGGGATGCCCTCGAGGTCAGGGTCCGCTTTGATCTGCCTCGCGGCGTCGAGCCCGCTCAGAGCAGGCAGTTGGATGTCCATCAGGATCAGGCCGGGCCGGGCCTTTCTTGCCATCTGCACGGCCCGTTCGGCGCTCTCGGCGTCCATATGCCCGGCTCCCTTTTCGTCGTGGATGGCCGTGATCGTCAGCTTGTGGTCGGGGTCGTCTTCGACGACCAGGACGGTCGTGCCCGCGGGCACGGCCGGGATGACGCAAGTCTTTTCTTCGGGCTCGGCGGGCTGCTCGTCGGACCGCCCGGCGGCCGGCGCCGCGCCCTCGAAGAGCCGGTCCACGCACCCGACCAGTTCGTCCCTGTTCAGGCTCCCTTTCTGGACAAGTTCCTGAACATTGTTGTACCTCAGGCGGGCGTGGTCTTCTGCGGTCAGCTCTTTTGCCGTCAGCACGAGGACGGGCAACTGCTCGGTCTCGGGCATCGAGCGAATCTGGTCCAGTACCTCGAATCCGTCGACGCCGGGCATCATGAGGTCGAGCACCATCGCGTCGGGCATTCTCTGCCGAACGGCTTCGAGCCCCTCGGCGCCGCCGGCAGCGACGGTGACTTCGCACCCGTTCTCCTCGAGGGCGGCCTGTATCTGCATCGCGGCGATCTCGTTGTCCTCCACGACGAGGATGTGCGGCCGGCCATCGAGCGCCGCGCGGCGGCCGGCGCCCGGCCGCGGCCGGCCCTCGGCCGCAGGCGCCCGCCCGGAAGTTCCAGCCGGGCACTGGGGCGGGAGCGTCAGCGTGAACGTGCTGCCCTTTCCCGGTTCGCTCGTGACGGCAATCTGGCCGCCGAGCAGCCGGGCAAGCCTCTGACTGATCGTCAATCCGAGACCCGTCCCGCCGTGTTTCCGCGTGGTCGAGCCGTCGAGCTGGCGGAACTCGTCGAAGATGTGCTCCAGGTCGGTCTCCGCGATCCCCAGGCCGGTGTCCGTGACGGCGAACGCCACGCCGCCGGCCGCCGCCGAGACGGTGACGCCGATGCCGCCGGTCTCGGTGAACTTGACCGCGTTCGACAGCAGGTTGAGCAGGATCTGCCGCACCTTGTCCCGGTCGCTGTGGACGGCCGGCACGTCGTCGGCGATACGGACGGCCACGGTCAAGCTTTTCTGCGCGGCCAGCGGCCGGGCCGTCGCCACGGCCGCCTCGGCAAGCTTCCGCGGCTCGAACTCCGACAGGATGACCTCCTGCCGGCCCGCCTCGATCTTCGAAAGGTCGAGGACGTCGTTGATGAGCTCGAGCAGTTGCCGGCCGTTCCGCTCGATGACCCTCAGATACTCGGCCTCCTGCGCGAGGTCCTTGCCGAGGCCGCGCGAGATCATCAGTTGCGACAGCGCCATCACGCTGTTCAGCGGCGTCCGGAGCTCGTGGCTCATGTTGGCGAGGAACTCGGATTTCAGCCGGTCGGCCTCCTCGACCTGTCTGCGCTGGACCTCGAGCTCCTCCGCCTGCTGCCGCAGTTCCTCGGCCTGCGACTGCAGCTCCTCGTTCGTGGCCTGGAGTTCCTCGTTCGCCACCTGCAACTCCTCGGCCATGTGCTCCGTCTTCTCCGAAGCCAGAAGCTTGGCGAGCGCCGTGTTCAGGACGATCCACGCCTGTTCCAGTATCTGCCGGTGCTCATCGGTGTATTCGCCCAGTGTCGCCAGGGAGATGATCGCGTGGGCTCTTCGGCCGGCGAGCAGCGGGACGGTGGCGATCTCGCGCGGCATCGCCGTGCCCGCCACGGCCTTGAACGTGAAGACGGTCTCGGCCGAGATATTGCCGGTGTAGCAGATCGACCCCGACGCCAGTGCCTCGCCGAACTCGCCCTCGCGGCTGCCGGCGTCGAACGATTGAAGGGCCTCCGCCTTCAGGCCGACCGACGTCACCGGCTCGAACGCCAAACCGTCCTGGCTGCGCTGGTAGTATGCGCCGATGTTGGACCCGGTCAGGCCCATCAGTTTCGTCACCAGCCCCGAGGCGAAATCGCCCACCGACGACGCCGCGGCCGCCGTTCTGGCAAGCTCGGCGCCCCCGGTCTGAACGGCCACCTGTGACGTGAGCGTGTCGGCCATGTCGTTGACCGCGTTCGCCAGGCCGGCAACTTCGTCGGCGCCGCCGGCTTCGCAGCGCACGGCAAGGTTGCCCTCCTGGACGCGCCTCGCCGCCTCGGCTATGGCCACAACCGGCCTGGTGACCGCACGGCCCAGGAACACCGCCGTGGCGGACACGATAAGCGCGGAAACGGCCAGTATGCCGCCCATGTTCCATACCATGGCGCGGATGGGCGCGTAGACCTCCGCAAGGTCGCGCTTCGCCACAAAGCCCCACCCGGTCCGCGGGATGTGGGTGTACGCAGCGAGGACCATCTCGCCGCGGTAGTCCGGCGTTTCCGTGACGCCGGTCTCGCCGTTGGCGGCCCTCACGCCCGACTCGGCTGAGATCCTCAGCTCAAGCGGCGCGTTCTCGTGCCAACGCAGTTCGTTGAGGGCGACGCAGTTCTTGTTGACGATCAGCGTCTCGCCCGTCTTCCCGGAGCCGGTGCGCTCCTGCAACAACGGGTACAGCGAATGATCGAGGTCGATCCGCGCGACAACGACGCCGATGATGTGCTCGTCCTTGTGCTCGAGACAGAACACGGGAGCTGAGAAGGTCATCGCCGGCGCACCATCGGTCTTGGAGTAGTGGATGTCTTTCACGTAGACATCCTTCATCCGCATCGGTTCGGTGAAGTACGTATTCTTGCTCTCGTCTCGCCCCTCGTGGACGTGTTCGCTGGAGACGTCCACTGTGCCCCTGTTCGCGCAGACGATGAAAAGTTCATCGTAGGCATCATAGCTGTCCACGTATCGGCGAAGCACCTCCCGCGCGGCGGATATCGCTCTCACGTCTTCCGGGGTCCGTTCGTCCTGTTTCTTCGCGAGGACACGTTCCAGGCCGCGAATATTGTGGTCCGCCGCCGCGACCTTGAGATCGCCGATCCGCTCGTCCAGCCAGCCGTTGAACTCCCTGACCTTCAGGTCGCGGATCGTCTGGAGCTTCTCGAACTCCCGGCCCTTGATCGCCGCCGCCCGCTGGTAGTACAGGATTGCGACCACGGTGAACATCGGCACCATGGCCACGACGAGGAACCAGAAGACTTGACGCGCCCTTACGCTCTTGAAGTAAAACCGGGAAGCCATCGTTCTTCCGCCCCTAATAATGTCCGCCGATCTAACGCAACGGCCGACGATATATTCTGTTCTTTTGACTGATTGTGTGCAACAGCGCGTTCGTCTCCGAATTCAGCGTCTCGGAGTCGCCAAGAACCAAGTAACCGCCAGGCGCGAGCGACTTGTACAGCCTGCCGAATATCGCACCCTGGGCGTCGCTCGAGAAATAGATCAGGACGTTCCGGCAAAGGACGAGATCGAACGAGCCGAAGATGCTACCCGCCGGCGCCGTGCGCCCCGCGGAAGCAAGGTCGTCCCAGGAGAACTCGACCATCTTGCGGACGAACGGGCGCAGCTCGTACCCGTCGCCGTGAGGCGTGAAGTACGTGTCCAAAACGTCCAGCTTCGTGTCCTTGAACTGCTCGCGGCCATAGGTCGCCGCCTTCGCGCGTCCGAGCGCACTGTTGTCGATGTCCGTCGCAAAGATCAGGTAAGACCACCCCGACTTCTTGCCCTTCAGCGCCCCGTCGATCAGGATTGCGAGCGAGTAGGGCTCCTCGCCCGCGGCGCAGCCGGCGCTCCAGACGCGAATCTCCTTCGACCGGCCCATTCGCTTGCGCCCGATGATCTCGGGCAAGACCTCCCGGGCCAGCGCCTCGTATACGCCGGGATCGCGGAAGAACGAACTGACGTTGATGGCAATCGCCTCGATCAACCGGTCGCACTCGTCCGGGCTGGCTTCGAGCCGCTCGAGGTAGGCCGCCCCGTCGCCGTTGCACGTCTTCGCCATTCGCGCGGCGACCCGGCGGCCAAGTGTCCCCTCGCGGTAACCGCTCAGGTCGATGTTCCGCGTGGCCCGGAGTATGGCCACTATCCTGGTCAGGAAAGGTTCGATCTCTGCCCTCCTCCCAGCCCCCCTCCGGGCGCGCGGCACAACCCTCCGAAAAGCCGCACCTTCGCCCGGCTGCGAGAGCATTGTTGCACCAAAAGCCCGCCGTGTCAACACACCGGACGAAGATGCCGGAAAAACATTGTTGACAGTCACCCCGACCACCTGTGAGAATAGACACCATCATATCCGTTGGGGGCAGCACCGCGGACCGAAAGAAGCGAAACCGTTCGAATGTCGTTGCGCTGCCGGAGAAACGCCCCTCTTGGCTCCGCCGCCACGCCTTCTGGCTCGGCCTCGCCGTCTTCGCCGTAGCCGCCATCGTGGCCGTTCACTACCTCCCCGGCAGCGGCGCCAGCCGACCGCCCATAGCGGCAGGCCGCGCAACGCCCGCCCCCGAGCCCAACCCGCCCACTGCACAGAAAGCCTTCACCCTCGACAAACTCCTGGCCATGACGCCCGAACAACTGACCGACGTGGACATCGCCGAGATGAACCTGCTGTGCGGAACAAGAACGGTGCCCAAGAACGGTGCCAATGAAGAACGAAGAACCAAGAACGGTGCCCAAGAACGGTGCCTGTCACCCTTAGGAGCGGGATGCCCTGGTCAGAGCGTGGGTTAGAAACTCCTGTTGAATTTTGAGCCCACGGTGATATACTAGGGTTGTTGATGTGCGGAGGCAACAACCTTGTCGCGGCCGCCCAGGTTCTCATACGCCCGCGCCGTCCACCACGTCACACTGCGGTGCAACAACCGCGAGTTCCTCTTCTCCGTGCCGTCCTTTGAACTGTACCTCGACATCCTTCAGAAGGCCCGAGCCCGGTTCCCGCTCCGGCTGTACAACTTCTGCCTGATGACCAATCACGTTCATCTGCTCTGCAAGGTCGGCCGCGGCGACACGCTCTCCGCTGCGATGCACTGGATCAGCAGCACGTTCGCCCGGCGGTTCAACAGGCTCACGAGCCGCTGGGGGCATCTGTGGGAGGGGCGCTTCCGCAGCACGATCATCGAGGAAAACAGCTATTTCTTCCGCTGCATGGCCTATCTCGACCTGAATCCCGTCCGAGCGAAGATGGCGGTCACGCCGCTCGAATATCGATGGTGCGGCCATCGGGCACTGCGCGACGAAGACACGGCCGCGTTGGATCTTCACCCGCTGTATCTCGATTGCGGCACCGACGCCGCTGCCCGCTATCGCTCGTACATGAACTTCCTGGCCGACGAGGCGACACGGCCCCCGGCATCATCGCTCGCGACCAAATATTTCGTCGGCACACCACACTTCGTTTGGCGCATGGAAAAGCGCTTCGGTTGGGCGGAGAGCAAAGACCGCCTTGCCGCCGAAACACGGATCGGCGATGATATGTCAGATGTTATATGCGTCGGGCCGAAGATCGGCCGCACCCGGCCCCACAATTAAAAGCGAGGGCATAACCCACGGGTACGCACGAGGATATGCAGCCAAAGGGTGACAGGCACCCTTTAGTGGTCTCGATGATCAGCCTCGGATGTGCGAAGAACCTCGTCGACTCGGAGGGCATCCTCGGCGCGCTCGTGGAGCGCGGCTGCATGGTCGCCGCGCGGGCCGGCGATGCCGACGTCATACTGATCAACACCTGTGGTTTCATCGCCGACGCGCGCGAGGAGTCGTTCGGCGTGATCGAAGAGGCGGTCGCTCTGAAAGAAGCCGGCGCGGTCGCCGGCGTCGTCGTCGTCGGCTGCCTTGCACAATTAATGGGCCGCCGGCTGGCCGAGCGGTTTCGGGGCGTCGACGCGTGGGTGGGCCTGACCGGTCCGGACGCGGTGGCCGAGGCCTGTGAAAAGGCGGCGAACGGCGAAAGCACGTTCGCCGTCCCCGATGCTTGCGGCCGGCCGATCGACGGCTCGCCGCGGCTCCGCATCACGCCCAGGCACTTCGCCTACCTTCGCATTGCCGAGGGCTGCGACAACCGCTGCAAATACTGCCTCATCCCGTCCATCCGCGGCGCGCTCCGAAGCAAGCCGATGGAGGGCGTCGTCGCGGAGGCGGAGGAACTTGTCGCCGACGGCGCCCGCGAGCTGGTCATCATCGCGCAGGACACGACGAACTACGGCATTGACCTGTACGGCGAGGTGCGGCTCCCGGCGCTCCTGCGGCAGCTTTGCGATCTCGAGGGGATCGCGTGGCTCCGCCTGCTCTACACGCATCCGGCTCATTTCTCCGGCGAGCTCATCGCCGCGCTCGCCGAGGGCGGCCGTCTGCTGCCATACGTCGACCTGCCCGTCCAACACGCGAACGACGCGATCCTGGGCCGCATGGGCCGGAAGATCGACCAGGCCGGAATCCGCGACCTGATCGGCCGCATTCGGTCGCGCGTGCGGGACGCCGTCATTCGCACGTCGGTGATTGTCGGCTTCCCCGGCGAGGGCGAGGGCGAGTTCGGCGAGCTGCTCGGCTTCATGCGCGACGTGCGCTTCGAGCGGCTCGGCGCGTTCGCATACTCGCAGGAGGAAGGCACGCCTGCGGGCGAGCTGCCCGGCCAGGTCCCCGCGGGCGTGAAGGAGGAGCGGCTGGCGGCGGTGATGGCGCTTCAGCAGGAGATCGCCGACGAGCAGAGCCAGGCGCTCATCGGGCGCGAGATCAGCGTGGTCGTCGACGGCAAGGGCATCGACGGCGAGTGGACGGGGCGGACGGTCCGCGACGCGCCCGAAGTCGACGGCATGATCAAGTTCGAAGATACCCGGCTGAAGCCTGGCACGTTCGGCCGCGCGGTCGTGACCGACGCCTACGGCTACGACCTGACCGGCCGCATGGTGATGGAGGACGACGGTCCTTCGTGATCGTAGTCCTGATCGCGCCCGGGATCGGCGCTTGTGCCGGCGGCGATTAAGATTACGATTAGGATATAAGATCAGGATTGAGAGCAAGAGGAAGGGCGAGACAAGGGTGGGCCTGAGATGAAAACGAACATACCGAACAAGATGACGGCGGGCCGGCTCGTGCTGGCGGCGGTCTTTTTCATCCTCGTGTCGTACGACGACGCGACGGCGCTGTACTGGGCGGTGGTGGTGTTCGTGCTCGCGTGCGTGACGGATTTCCTCGATGGTTACCTCGCACGGCGGCTCGATCAGTCCACCGCG
>JBDREM010000247.1:0-5717 GCA_043819695.1 Planctomycetota bacterium | reverse complement strand
GTTAGCGGCGACATTATCATCTGGCGCGACTACCGCTACGTCGCCCCTGGGGAACTCGTGCGGGGTATCTACGGGTATGACTTGGTCTCGGAAACGGAGTTCCCGATTTGCACCCACCCGGCCGCCAAGCCACACCTCCCCAGGATCAGCGGGGACATCGTTGTCTGGTATGACGATAGAAATTCCGGCACGGACATCTACGGGTTCGACGTGTCCGGGGCAACACAACAGAGCGACATGGTCGCCCGACAGGCCGCTCTCACGACCGGCAACCCGGGGAACTTCCCGATCTGCACCCACCCCGCGCGACAGTGGGACCCCGTCGTCAGCGGCAACACCGTGCTTTGGCTCGACGACCGGAACAGCTCCGGCGGCGGGTTCATACCGGAACCGGGCGGCGGCGTCCTGCTTGGTGTGGCATGTTTTGGGTGGCTGGCACAGCGGCGGCGGGCGGTCTGACCGGCGCCGCGGCGTGTGGGGCGAGGGCGCGGGTCTAGCGAGTTGCCCGTCCGGCGGGCCGATTTGCGGGGGTGGCAGGGCGCGCGGCGCACTCGGGCGGTCGGCAGCGTCATCTCGCCGCCAGCAGGATGACGGCAAGTGTGGCCATCGAGAGGAGCGTCGAGATGACGACGGCGCCCGCGGCGAGGTGCCGGTCGCCATCGAGCTGCTCGGCCATCACCCACGACACGACCGCCGTCGGGCAACCGAGGAAGATGACGGCGATCAGCAGGTGGTCGCCGGGCAGTCCCATGCAGCGGCCGGCGAAGTATCCGATGAGGGGCGCGGCGGCGACCTTTATCAGGGAGCACGCGGCCGCCGGGACCCAGCCGCCCTTGAGCGCATCGAGCCTGAGCGACGCGCCGATCCCGAGCAGCGCAAGCGGCAGCGCCATCTGGCCGACGGCGCCGAACGCGCGTGCTGCGGCGAGCGGCAGCGGCCAGCCCGTGAGCGACCAGCCGATGCCGGCCACGCACGCGAGCAGGAGCGGGTTCGTCGCGACCTGCATCGAGACGTGCCGGACGCGCCCGGGGAACGAGGGTTCGTCGTGTTTCTGTCCGATCAGCAGCACGAGCACGGCCGCGGCATTGTAGAGCGGGATCAAAGGAGCGATGGCCATCACGGCCAGGTTCTGATACTCCGGCGTCGTCTCGCCGCCCGCGCCGGCGAGCGCGTAGAACACGACCGGCAGCCCGAGATAGGCGAGGTTGCCGCGGTACGCCGCCTGCACGAACGCTCCGACGGCGGGCCCGGGCAGGCGCAAGGCCCAACTGGACAGGTAGCCGAGGACGATGCAGCCGACCATTCCGACGAGAAGGACCAGGAAGATGCGAATGCCCCCCGCGCCCTGGCCGGCGGCGCCGGCCGTCTTCTCGAAGAGCAGGCACGGAATGCCGACCCAGAAGACGAGGCGGTTCGTCTGAAGGAACAGCGCCGCCGACGCGAACCCGCTTCGGCGGAGAACGGCGCCCAACAGGATCACGAGCGCAATCGGCGCGATGGTGTCGATGACGAGCATTCGGGCGCAATGATAGTTTCTGCGCGGGGCACAATCAAGGGCGAGCGAAGCGGCCGCCGCGTTCGCCATGCTCGCCGGGCGCCTGCTATTTCGCGCCGTGCTTCTTGAGCAGCCTGTTCATCGCCCCGCTGCGGGCGACGGCGAGCGGCGTTCGGCCGGCGTTGTCCTTCGCGTTCAGGTCGGCGCCGTTTGCGAGCAGCAGCTCGGCGGTCTCCGTCCGCCGTCCCTGGGCCGCCAGGTGCAGCGGGGTCGAGTCATCCTTCATCTTCGCGTTGACGTTCGCCCCCTTCTCGATGAGCAGCTCGGCCGTCTTCGCTTGCGAGTGGCGCGCGGCAATATGAAGCGGCGTGGCGCCGTCCTCGCACGCCGAGTTCACGTTGCCGCCCTTCGTGATGAGCAGCTCGACGACCCCTGTCTGGCCCCGGCCGGCGGCAAGGTAGAGCGGCGTCTCGCCGAGCCTCGTTTGCGCGTCGACGTCCGCCCGCCTGGCGATGAGCAGTTCCGCCGCGTCATTGCGCCCGTAGGCCGCCGCGTGGTGCAGCGGCGTCCAGCCGTTGCCGTCCTTCTCGGCCACCTCCGCCCCTTTGGCGAGGACCATCGTGACGAGTTCGAGGTTGCCGCCGGCCACGGCGCCGTGGAGCAGGCGCGGGCTGCGGAGGTCACCGCCCTTCGCAACCAGCATCTCGACAATCTCCTTGTTGCCGATGATCATGGCCGTTGCCATCGTGGAGGTCTCGTGCCCGCGCGGCTTGTTCGGGTCCGCTTCGTTCGCAAGCAGGAGTTCCACCATCCCCTTCAAGCGCCCCTTGACCGCGAAGTACAGCGGCGTGCGGCCCGACTCGTCCACCGCGCCGACGTCGGCCTTGTTGGCGAGCAGCAGCTTTGCGATCTCCTCTAGGTTCCGCGACGCGGCGAAATGGAGCGGCGTCTGGTCCGTTGCATCAAGGACGTTAACCTTCGCCCCCTTGCTGATGAGAAGCTTCGCAATCTCCGTATGCCCGTTGAGCACTGCCTCGTGCAGCGGCGTCCGCTTCGTTTTTGTCAGCGCGTTGACGTCGCCGCCCCCGGCGAGGAGCTGTTCGACCGCGCCCTTGCAGCCGGCGAGCGCGGCCGCGTGCAATATCGAGACGCCTTCGTCCGTCTTCGCCCACGGGTCGGCGCGGTTCGCGAGAAGGAACTTCGCCATCTCCTCGCGGTCGGCATAGGCCGCGCAATAGAGCGGCGTCTCGCCGGTCTTCGGTGCCGCGTTCACGTCGGCGCCCCGCGCGAGCAGGACCGCCGCGATATCCTTGTGGCCGAACGTCGCCGCCATGTGCAGCGGCGTCTGGGCGCGGTAGTCGTGAGGCTGCCTCCTTCGCCTCTCCGCCGGCAGGATGTAGTTGAGGACGTCCGTGCGGCGGGAGATCGTCCACAGCGCCGCGAGATTGGCGTTCGCGTTGATGTTCTTGCCGGTGACGAGCAGGCCGGCCACGTCGCTGTGTCCGAACGCCGCCGCGAGATGGAGCGGCGTGACGCCGGCGCCGGTGGCCGCGTCGGGGTCGGCGTCGAAGGCGAGCAGCAGGCTGACGACCGTCTTGTGGCCGTTGAGCGCCGCGAGATGCAGCGGCGTGCAGCCGCGGCCGTCTTTCACGTCGGCCCGCGCGCCGTTGAGGAGCAGCTTCTCGGCCGTTTCGAAGTCGCCGCCCGCGGCCGCCTCGCTCAACGTCGCCGCAGACGAGTTTCCGCAGAGGATGCAGATCAGAAGGGCGGCCAGGTGCCCGCGTTGCGTTTTCATAAGGAATTCTCGTGTTCACAAGTGTTCGCCGCGCGGAAGCGCCGGCTCCCGCCGCCGCATTCTACCACAGCTCCGGAATCGGGGGAACTGTTTTCACGTTGACGCAGCGGCGCGCTCGACGCGCGCGCGCGGCCCGTCGCCGCTTTCACTTGCGACAGTTCACAGGACCAGTGTCGCGACGAGCAGGCAGAAGTGGGCGACCGTCACGATGAGCGTGAGGAAGAGCAGTATCCTCTGCCAGGCCTTTCGCCGAGCGGACTCGGCGGGGCCTGCCACGAGCAGGAGCGCGGCGAGCGCAATGACGAGAGCGAGAGAGGAGCCGCCCGTCGCGGCCAGCAGGGAGACTACGGCGAGCGACGGCCCGCGGGCCGCACGAACGGGCGCGGGCGGACCGGCGGCACTGCGGTGCTCCGGCGGCGCGGGCGGCTTCGTGGGTTTCGGTTTCGGCTCGGGCTTCGGCGCCGGCTTGGGCGCCGGCCCGGGCTCGGGTTTCGGCTTCGGCTCGGGTTTCGGCTTCGGGCGCGCGGCAAGGATGCGGAGCATCCCGGGCGGCAGGTTCTTCGTGTAGCCGGCCGGGTTGGCCTCGAACTTCTTCTTCGCCTTGTCAGAGCTGAACCGGATCGGGATCTCTTCCCAGACGAGCTCGTGAGCGTCCCTGGCCTTCTCGGCGGGCACGACCGGGCAGTTTTCGTTCCTGGCTTCGATGAGAAGGTCGCCGTTGGGCGCGACGATCCGGTCGCCCGGCACGACGGGCCGCAGGCGGATACTGTCGAGCGTGAACTTTCCCTGCCGGTTGGTGGCGAACTGCAGCGTGGTGCCCGTGAGCGGCTTGGGGTCCACGTACTCACAGAACTTGTTGTCCTTGATATAAACGAAAAGCTGCCGGCCGACCTTGGCGACGTAGTACGAGAACGCGTACCTGTATGAGGGGCCGCCGCTCAACCCGCCGCCGCCCTTGAGCTTCTCGCCGTTTCGCTTGAACTCGCGGAAGTCGTTCGAGGTGATGATCTCATAGCCCCCGCCGTCCGCCTGCGGATGCCGGCAAAACAACATCGACAGGGGGCGATTCCCCCAGCTCGAGATCGGACCGTTCCCGACCGTGCCTTTCACGTACAGTTCGAAGTTGCGCGGCAAGGGGCGCTTGCAGCGCACCCGGGCGCTGTCGCCGGTGTCGAGCCGTTGGCCGTTGTGGTTCACGCCGCCGCCGAGGACTTCCCAGTCCGTTATCGAGCCGCCTTTGATCAACTCCTCCTCCAAATCTTTTGTCTTGTTCGGATCCTCATCGGCCGCGGGCAGCGAGTCGTAGGCGATCCCGCGCATGCCCGGCGGCAGGTTGGCGATGAACGTAGGCGGATAGGCGAGGAACCGGCGCATCGCACGCTGCGAGCTGAACCGGACGGTTGCTTCGGGAAGGTCGATGGCGAATTCGTCGCCGGCCGGCTTTGACGGCTCGACGGGGCACATCGCGTTGCGGCCTTTCTGAACGAGGTTCGCGTTGGGCGCGATGATGCACGAGCCCTTGTCGATGGGCCGGAGTCGGAGCCGCGTGATCGTCATGCCGCCGCCGTTGTTGCGCAGCGCCATGTGCCGCCCGCCGAGCGGCATCGGGTCCTCATACGTGAGCGAGGGCGAGCCGTTGATGTAGCAGATGATCTTCGGTCCGAGCCGCATCAGCCAGAGCGAATGAAACTTGCCCGGGCCCTTGGCGGACGTCCCGACTTCTTTCTTGCGCCTGAATATGCTCGCCGCGTGCGGACCGACGTGCAGCGTGTAGCCCGAGCGCGGCTCGCTCGACGGCATGCAGAACTCGACCGTGATCCCCTTGCCCCCGCCGGACCCGCGGACATCGAGCAGGAAGTCAGCGAGGAGCTCCTCCATGCCGTACAGCCCGTCGGTATGGGAGAGGCATCTCACTGTGCCCTCGACAACGATCCAGTTCTCGGCCTTCTCCAGCGGCGCCCAGCCCGCGAGCGTCTTGCCATCGAACAGGCTCCGCCACTCCAGGGCGCGGGCCGCGTTCCCGGCCTTATCTTTTGCGTCGGCCGCGGTCTGGTCTGATGGAGCAACTCCGGTCGGAACGACGGCGAAGAGCGCGAATGCAGCAACTCCGGTCAGAACGGCGGCGAAGAGCGCGGCGTGTCCGTGCTTCATTGTTCTTTCCCCCTCTTCAAGCGCCTGACAAAACGGCGAATCGGCCTCCGACAAGCGGCCGCACTTTGTTGGACGCGCCTTGCCCGTCCAGTCATTCTACTGCACTTGCCGCCGCAGGGCAACGTGCCGCCCGCTTGGAGCCATTTGCGATGTGCGTGTCGAGGGCATCCTGCCCTCGCGTGTCGCGGCCATCTTGGCCGCGATGAGGTCGTTTTCGAGGCCGGGACGGCCTCGAGACACGAAGGCGAGACGCCTTCGACACACTGGGGAGCCACA
>JBDREM010000246.1:0-5233 GCA_043819695.1 Planctomycetota bacterium | reverse complement strand
GGCGGCGAGGGGGAAGAGTGGGGCTATGCCATTGACTTCGACGGGTCCGATAGCGTGTTCGCGACCGGCTCGACCGAATCGGCCGGCTGGTGCGCGGGCGGCTTCCAACTCAAGTCGAACACGAAGAAGGCCGAGGACGCGTTCGTCGTGAACCTGGCCGCGGCCGACGGCGCCCACAACTGGTCGTCGTACATGGGCGGCAAGGCCGAAGATCGGGGGGCCGGCATCGTCGTCAATAATGCCAACGCGGTCCTCGTTACCGGCTGGACCGAGTCGAGCAAGTGGAAGCCGGCGCTCGCCGGCGGATGGGATTCCACCCTCGGTGGCGTGCAGGACGGCTTTGTCGTCAAGATCAACGACACCGACGGCCGCGACCTTGCCGCCAGCTTTGACGAGGCGAAGTCGAAGTTCCCCGCGGTCGTCGTGGGCGGCACGGACGTCCTCAAGAAGGTCATCGGCCTCTGCCGCAACGAGGGCAACCTGCCGGCGACGGGCACGGCGTGGTTCAGCTTGTACGCGTCGGACGACCCCTACCTCGACAAGCCCGGCGATTGGCTCCTGGCCACCGTTCGCACCAAGATCAAGCTGAAGAAGCCCGGCAAGCCGATGAAGGTCCAGTTCAAGAAAGTGCCTTGCACCGCGCTGGCCGCCGGCCCCTATTACCTCCTGATGGAGTGCGACGTGTTGGCTGACATCGCCGAGTTCAACGAGAACAATAACGTCGCCCATACCAACACCACGATCGCGTGGACGTGACCGGCTGTACGTGTTGAGATGGAGTGGGGCGGCTCCCTGCGTGCGGCAGGCGCCGCAGGTGAACCTTGAAGGAGAGGGGGCGTGAGACGAGGCAGCTCTGCGTTTCTCGTCGCCGCCCTTGCCCTGCTGACGTCACCCGGCTGCGCGCTCTTCGGCCGGCCGACGATCAAGGACGTGCGGCCGAAGGTCAAGGGGATCGATCTCCGCGGCGTCAAGCTCGCGTTCGAGGTCGACGTGAAGAACCCCTACTTCGTCTCGCTCGTCTCGCCGGGATTCCAGTACGGCGTCGACGTCGAGGGAGCGGAGTTCATCGCGCCGCAGGAGTCAGGGGAGTTCCGTGTGCCGGCGTGGGGCGTCGGCACGGTCGTCCTGCCGGTCCGGTTCGAATACCTGGACCTCATCAGGGCGTATGAGACGCTGCGCGAGCTCAACCAGTTCACGTACCGGCTGCACGGCGTCTTGCGGTTCAGGGCGCTCGGGTGGACGTTCAAGCTGCCGATGTCGCACGAGGGGACGGCGCCGGTCGTGCGCCTGCCCCGGTTCACGAATATCGCCTTTCGGGTCGGCCGCGCCTCGCTGACGAGCGTGACGGTCTTCGTCGAGGCCGACATAGAGAACCCGAACGTCTTCGAGATTGGGGTGAGCCAGCTCGGCTATGTTCTGCGGGTCGGCGATACGCCGGTCGGGGATGTGAAGGCGGCGACGGCCGGCAAGATCGCGGCCGGCGAGAGCGGGCGCCTCACGCTCACGGGGCGCATATCCGCCGCCGGCGCGCTGCTCCGGCTCATGCGCGGCGAGCAACTCGGCAAGCCCCGCATCCGGCCGACGGGCAAGATCGAGACCCCGTACGGCGCCGTCAAGCTCGGGAAGTGAGCGCCGCTGCGAGCAGGCGCGCAGCGGGGGAAGCTTGTCCGCGACACGCTTCCCCCGCGCAACACGATTGCGTTTTCCGGACCTACTTGATCGCCACTTCCTTGCCGGCCTCGGCGCTCTTGTAGATGCCGTCGAGCATCTTCTGGACGGCGACACCGTCCTCGCCCGGGCACATCGGCTTCTTGCCCGTGCGAATGCACTCGATCCAATCCAGCATCTTATGGTCCCAGTGCGAATCGTTGGGGACGTAGTTGGCCTCCATGTTCATCATCGTCCCGTTCCAGTCGGTGAAGATCTTCGAACTGCCCCACTTCGCGCCGCCCTTCTCGCCCATGAGAGTGATGTCGAACACGTTGCCCTCGATGTGGGCGCAGAAGCTCGACTCGACCACCATCGTCGCCCTGTTTGCGAACCGGATCATGCCGATGGCCAGGTCCTCGACCGTGTACGTCTTGTAGTCCCAGTTCGCCCACGAGGACTCGATATTGGACTTCTTGTCGCCGATGTACGTGTAGCAGTTGCCGGATGCCGCGACCGGCTGCGGCTTGCCCATCAGGTAGTGCGCGGTCTCCATTATGTGGACGCCGATGTCGATGAGCGGGCCGCCGCCCTGAAGCTCCTTCCGCCCGAAGACGCCCCAGTTCGGAATGCCGCGCCGCCGCATCGCCTCGCAGCGGACGTAGAGAATCTTGCCGAATTCGCCGGCGTCGATCGCGCGCTTCAGCAGCCTGGTCTTCGGATCGTAGCGGTACTGAAACCCGACGACGAGCACCTTGCGTGCCTTCTTCGCGGCGTCGACCATCGCCTGCGCCTCTTTCGCCGTCATCGCCATCGGCTTTTCGACCATGACGTGCTTCCCCGCCCGCGCGGCCGCGATCGCCGGCTCGGCGTGGAAGAAGTTCGGCGTGCAGATCGAGACCGCGTCGATCTCCTTCAGCTTCAGCAGCTTCTTGTAGTCGGTGAACACGTGCGGGATCTCGTGCTGCTTCGCCGTCGCGTCCGCCGCCTTCTCGTTGATGTCGCACGTCGCGATGACTTCAACGCCCGGGATTTTCTTCAGGTTCGCGATGTGCAGCCCGGAGATGCCGCCGGAACCGATCATCCCGACCCTCACCTTCCTGCTCTTGCCCTTGCTCTTGCTCAAAGCCGATCTCCTTTACTTTGCGCGGAACACAACACAACCGCCACCGAAACGGCTGACTCGGGCGCGGATTGTACGAGACACAGCGGCGGAAAACAAGCTTCAGTTCGGCGGCATGATCCCCGTGTTGCGAGCCTGACCGGCGGACCCTCGCGTTATGGCTTATCAGTTCGTGAACTGGACATACGGGCTGGAGCGGCGGCTGAAATAGCGCCGCCGGCAGCGGCGGGGCGCCGCCGGCAGCGGCGGGGCGCCGCCGGCCGGGCTGATCACCGCCCCGTCGCAGGCTGGCGCTCCTCGAGCCACTCGCTCACCTGGCTGCGAAGATTGCGCTCGGCCGCCTGGTTGATGGCACAGGTCGCTCCGGCGCAACCGGTGCAAAATGCGTTCGGATGCTCGGCGAGTCGCGAGATGTTGGCGCGAATGTTGTCGCGCAGCGTGGCTTCTGTCACGTTGCCGAGGGGTGGGGGACGGCGGATGGCGTGGGCGCCGCACCAATGCTGGGAGCCGTCGGGGAGCACAAAGGCCTGAGTGGGCGCGACGTAGCAGCGCTTCATCAGCGCTCCCTGCCAGTATTCCCCGCGGGCCGCCTGCTCACAATACTCGTCGAGGTCCATCCGGTGGTCGACCCGCAGGAAGGGGCTGATGAACGGCGCGCCGGTGAGCGGCTTTCGTTCTTCCGCCGGCACGCCGATGCCCGCCTGGTAGTCCAGCCAGACCTGTTCAGCTTCCGCCCATGTCTCGGTGTAGAATCGCTTCCACTCGCCGGCCGTCGGCCGCAGCAGGGCGTTCTCGCCTCCGCCGACGGGAATGAGGTGGACGACGAAATCCCAGAAGAGGGGGTCGTCGGTGATCTTGCCGTCAAAGCCCGCCGACGGGACCTGGCGTATCTCGAGCATAGAACGGAGCAGGTCGGGGAACTGGAACAGATTGCTCGACGTGAGCACGCAGTTGATGTGGATGCCGGGATGGTCGGTCCCCAGCACCTCGCGGGCGATTTGCACGTTGAAGATGCCGGCGAGCGCCGCCTCCGCCCGCTCACGGCCCCGGCGGAGGTGTCCCTGCGCCTGCGGGTCGGCGCTGTCGAGCGAAATGTGCAGCTTGGCGAGCCCCACTTTCACCAATTGCAGAGCGACCTGCGGCGTGATCAGGGCCGCGTTCGTATTGATGTTCACGGCGCAGCCGAGCCCGGTCGCGAATGCGACCAGGCCTTCATCGCCCCACACCCCGCCGCCCATGAGAAGCGGCTCGCCCCCGGTCATGTAGACGTAGGGCGGAATTGGCTCGGCCGCCTCGGTCAGGAGGCGTTTCCAGTCCTCGAGCCGCAGGCGGGACGGCGCCCAGACCTGGTTGCAGTACAGACATCGAGGGACAAACGGGCAATCGAGCGTGAGGACCAGTCCCACGAAGACGATGGGGAACAACTCGTCGCCGGCCAGTGCGGTCTCCCAGTTGCCCAGCGCCTCCACGAGCACGTCTTGGTCGGTCACGCCGTCATCGAGGAGCTTCTGCACCAGCTCGGCATTGCGCTCCTTCAGATACTCATTCGCTCTTTGCTGCTGGCTTGGCGCGGCCGGCGGCGTTGTGACGTCCGCCTTCCATTGCCGCAGGGCGGCGCGTCTGGCCAGCAGGCCCGCCCATTCGGGCGTCCGGGCCAGCGTTTGCAGCCTTTCCCTTTGTGCCGGTTGGTAATGAGCGAACGTCGGCATTTCTTCTTTGTCGGCCATATCGCGCTCGATTCCGTCGGTCCCGCGCCCGCGCATTCTACCCCACTTGATGCCCCCTGGCAAGCCGACCCGTGCCGACCTCCGTGCCTGGCGACCTCCGTGCCTGGCACGGAGGTGTCGTGCATGTGCTTGCGCGGCAAGTGGTTACGAAGGCCGCGTTACGTCGGCGCGGTTCTGGCGGTGCGCCCGCGGTACGGAATAGCGGCGGCGCGACGGCCTGTCCGGGCGTGCGCAGCGGGACGTACTTGAGTTTCTTCGGGAGCTTTTCGGGGCCGGGCTTATCGAGATATTCTCGTCGCTGTACGCGACCATCGAGCCGTGGGGCGCGTTCGAGCACAAGCAGCTCTTTGCCGCGCTGGCGGAACTGTGCAATCCGCCGCGGGCGGCAGAGGGCCGCATCCGGCGGTTCTCGCTGACGACGGCGTGACGCGGCGGCCGTGCAAAGTTTTTCCATTTTTTCTTGCGCATTTCCGCCGGAAATGGATATATAAGGGTGAAAATCCGGCGGCGAGGAAGGGGCCGCCGGCAATAGGCCAGGGAGTGCCAGCTTCTGACACTTCCCTCTGTTTTGCACAGCCCCGGGTAACACCGGCCGGCGTGCAGGGTTCATCCCCGAGCTGATGCCCGGGGAGCTTGAGAAAGGAGGGTGAGTTATGGCTGGGTTCTTGAAGGATATTTTTCTATAACAATAATATCCTTGCGCTTCTTAGATAGTTCAGCCGCAACGGCGAGTCCC
>JBDREM010000245.1:0-9377 GCA_043819695.1 Planctomycetota bacterium | reverse complement strand
TTACTCCTAATCCTAATCGCTGTTTCGTAAGTGCCGCTGCCGAGTAGGATTACGATTATGATTAGGATTAGGACAAAGAAGCCGTCGGGCCGCCCGTTCTCTCTGGCGGCGGATGATCGGGCTTAAGTTAGTGCCATTGGTCGCAGACCCAAGCATACCGAGAGGTGCTCATTGGCTGCGTACTCATGCGCCTCCTTGACAAACAGGTGGACGTGCACAAGCCATACGTGAAGCATGGTTCGGACGCCTACAGCGGGCGGACGCTTGACGAGAAGGTCGTGAACCCGTTCCTTCATGACAATCGTATCCCGAGCTCCCGTGGCCCGTTCCTTTCCACCTTCCGTCGTTCGGTCACGTTTACCCTCGCCACCCGCGACGGGCTGCGAGACAAGGTGGGATTCGATGCGCTTCTCGCGCTTGTCGACTATCTTTCGGCAGAGAAGAACCATGCTCGATTATTGCGCTTCCTTCGCTACCTGTTGTTCAGACTAATTCAGATCAGGAGCGACTCGGACATACCGATCTCGCGTCTGCATCGGATAAGCTTGCACCAGTACGAAGACCTGATCAACGGCCTCCTTGGACTGCCAAGTGGTGGCCGTTTCCCAGTGTTACTGGTCGAGTCAACCTTCCGCGCCTTGAAGGAGCGCTTCGATCTGGACTGGGAGATAGACTGTCAGGGGATCAACGTCGCCGACGCGCCTTCAGGCGCAGGCGGCGACGTTACCATTACGTCCGGAACACACACCGTCTTGGCCGCTGAGGTCACAGAGCGCACAGTCGACAAGAGCCGCGTGGTGGCGACCTTTCAGACCAAGATTGCGCCACACGGCATTGAGGACTACCTCTTCCTGGTAACAGGCGAGACCCCCGACAAGGCAACAGTCGATCAGGCCCGTCGGTATTTTTCGCAAGGACATGAGGTGGGGTTCGTCGAGATCAAGAAGTGGATCCTGATGCTTCTCGCCACGATAGGCACAACCGGGCGGGAAGCGTTCAACCAGGCTCTGCTCGACGGCCTGTCAAGACCGGAAACGCCCGCCAGCCTGAAAGTCGCCTGGAATGATCAGATCGCGAAGTTGACGACAAGCTGACGTTGGGCAATTGGCCGTTTCCTGGCTTTTCACACATCGATTTGACACGCTGCCTCCCTGCCGGTATGTTGCCCGCCATGACCGAAGACGCAGCCAAGCTCAAAGCGAAGGTGCGCCGAATTATCGCCGCACTCGAGAAGCGGTTCGGCGCCCCGAAGGTGAGACGCGGCGGCGACCTCATCGGCTCGTTCGTCCTCACGATGCTCTCGCAACACACGAGCGACGTGAACGCCGCCCGCGCGTTCGAGATTCTCAAGAGCAAGTTCCCCGAGTGGGAGAACGTCGCGGGCGCGAGGCCGAGCGCGATCGCGCGCGCGATCCGCAGCGCGGGCCTCGCGAACCAGAAGAGCGGCCGCATCCGCGACTTCGTCCGGTGGGTCAAGGCGACGTTCGGCGGCTACGACCTCTCAGCGCTGAAGAAAATGCCGGCGGACGAGATCGCAAAGCTGCTCACCTCTGTCAACGGGATCGGGATCAAAACCGTCTCGGTCGTGATGCTGTTCTCGCTCGGCCGCGACGTGTTCCCGGTTGACACGCACGTGCACCGGATCAGCCGCCGCGTCGGGCTCGTGCCGGGCAAGGCGACGGCCGAGCGGACGCACCGCCTGATGGCCCCGCTGATCGCGAAGGGGAAGTCGATGTCGCTGCACGTGAACTTCCTGCGGCTCGGCCGGACGATCTGCCACGCCCGCGGGCCGCTCTGCGCCCAGTGCCCGCTTCGCAAGCTCTGCGGCTATGCCGCAGAGCGGAATGACGAATGACGAAGGAGAAATGACGAATCAATGACGAAATCCGAATGGCGAACCCTGCGTCGCCTTGCTCTATTGTCCCCTCAGAGGTGCGCCACGGCCAACGGCCCATTCGTCATTTGCACACTCGGCATTGATTCGTCATTCGGTCTTCGTCATTCCTCATTTCGTCAGACAATGATGTTGTGTTTCTCGCCGCAGGATTTGCAGGTGTTGCCGTCGAGGCCGGTGATGCAGGTGGAGTAGCCGCGGCGTTCGATGAGCGTGGCGCCGCACTTGGTGCAGAACGTGTCGGACCCTGTGCCCATCGTCACGTTGCCCAGGTAGACGTGCTCGAGCCGCTGGGCGAAGATGTCGTAAGCTCTCTTCAGTGTCTCCGGCGGGGTGGGCGGCGCGTTGAGCTTGTAGCGCGGCACGTAGGCCGACAGGTGCGCGGGCGTGTCGGCGCCGAGGTTGCCGCGGACCCAGTCGGCGAGGTCCGTCAGGTCGCGGTCCGAGTCGTTGTACGTCGGGATGATGAGGTTCGTGACCTCGACGTGCGCCGCGGCCCTCGCCGTCTTCGCGGTCTCGAGCACCGGGCCGACGCGGCCGCGGCAGATCTCCCGGTAGAAGTCGTCGCGGATCGACTTGATGTCGACGTTGAGTGCGTCGATGAACGGCAGCAGCTCGAGCAGCGGCTCCTGCTGGATGAAACCGTTCGTGACGAGCACGTTCTTGAGGCCGCGCTCGCGGGCCAGCTTCGACGTGTCGAGCACGAACTCGTACCAGATCAGCGGCTCGTTGTACGTATATGCGATCCCGAACGAGCCGGTCTCGACGGCGAGGTCGACCGCCTCCTGCGGCGAGAGCGCCCGAGTCGATGCGTCCTCCTGGCTGATCGACCAGTTCTGGCAGTGGAGGCAGGCGAAGTTGCAGCCGTTCGTGCCGAGCGACAGGATCTGTTTGCCGGGGTGGAAGTGGTAGAGCGGTTTCTTTTCGATGGGGTCCATCGCGGTCGACGTCGCGCGGCCGTAGATGCGGCTGATGAGCGTGCCGTCCTCGTTCGCCCGCTGCCGGCAGATGCCGGTGCGGCCCGGCTGGATCGTGCACGAATGCGGACAGAGCCGGCAGCGCACCTGTGAGCCGCCGAGCTTTTCGTAGTACAGGGCCTCGTGGATTGTCGCGGCCATTGTCCCGCCCCCGCAGGAAGAGGTAACCCGGACGGCATCATTCTACCACCGCAGCGGCGCAAATCAAAAGCGCTCGTCGCATTTTTGCTTGACCGGATGGCGCCGGTCGATTACGATTCCCGCGGCACTGGCCCGAACCGAGGTTATCGCTCATGGACATGGCCGCCGCAGACCGCAAGATCGTACGCGACCTGGCGAAGCGGATCGCCGACCTCGCCGACTCGCCCGAGATGCACGAGAAGCGCGCGACGTGGAAGAAGCACAACTCGCTCGAGCGCGTCCGCCCGATGATCCTTGTCTTCCCCGAGGGCTCGTGGCGCGAGATCGGCCCGCTCGTACAGAGCGAATGCAAGTGCGAAGGCGACGCCGCCCGCGGCCTCGAAAACCGATTCCGTTCGAGGCTCTACGAGTACGAGCACCATCACGATGACAAGCCCATCGACAAGACGTGGAACGTCGGCAAGGTCTGGCACAGCACCGACTGGGGGCTCCAGGCTCAGTGGAAGCCGAGCGACGACCCGACCGGGGCGCGCGCGTTCGACCCCGTCATCCACGAGCCGGCCGACCTGAAGAAGCTGAAGGTGCCTGAGATATCGCTCGACGACGAGGAGACGAGCCGCAGGCTGGCCGACGCGCAGGAGTTGTTCGGCGACATCTTGGACGTGCGGCTTCGCGGGCTCGGCGCCGTCAGTTTTCACCTGATGAACCAGTACACGGCGCTGCGCGGGCTCGAGGAAGTGATGATGGACATGGTGATCAACCCCGGGATGCTTCACGACGCAATGGCCTTCTTCGAGGAGGCGCACAAGAGCATCGTCCGGCAGTACATCGACCTCGACATGCTCAGCCTGAACAACGACGGCACGTATCATTCGTCGGGCGGCCTGGGCTACACCGACGAGCTGCCCGCCGACGGCTTCGATCCCGAGCGCGTCCGGCCGTGCGACATCTGGGCATCGGCCGAGGCGCAGGAGCTTGCGCAGGTCTCGCCCGAAATGCACGAGGAGTTCAGCCTGCAATACGAACGCCGCCTGCTCGAACCGTTCGGCCTCAACGGATATGGCTGCTGCGAGGACCTCACGAAGAAGCTCGACGACGTCCTCACCATCCCGAACATCCGGCGGATCTCGATCGCGCCGTGGGCCGACGTCAGCGCGTGCGCCGAGAAGCTCGGCAGCAAGGCCATCTTCTCGTGGAAGCCGCACCCGTCGCACATGTGCGGCCGGTTCGACCCCGATATGATCCGCCGCTACATCAGGCACACGCTCGACGTCACGAAGGACTGCGTCGTCGAGATGATCCTCAAGGATACGCACACCTGCGACAATCACCCCGAGCGATTCACCATCTGGACCGACATCGCGCAGGAACTGGCGGCGGAGTACTGACCGGGCCGGAATCGCGCTCATGACTGAGAATTACGGCGGACAGAACATGGTCGGGCAACTCCGCCGCGTGCTCGTCCGGCGGCCGGACGGTGCGTTCGCCAACGCCGACCCGGCCGAACGGCATTACGCCGCCAAGCCCGATCTCGAGAAGGCGCAGCGCGAGCACGACGAGTTCGCCGCCATCCTTCCGCCGCAGCCGTGCACGGCCGACGGCGGGCGCCGCCGACACTAAAGGGCAGTCGGGCCTGGGCCTTGTTCGCCGCAATAGCAGGTTGCCCCGCGCGGTGGAGTCCTGTAGAATGCCGCAGTCGCGGAGCGGAGTGGAGGTCTCGTGCACAGGCTGATCGCGAAAGAGCTGAAGGCGCACGCGCCGTTCACGGCGCTCGGCGCCGTGACCGGTGTCGTCATCGCCTGGCTCATCGTTGCGGCCGGCGTTCCGAGCGGCGCCTCCTCCGTCGCGTTCGCAGTGTTCCATCCGCTGCACGTGCTGCTGAGCGCTCTGGCAACGGCGGCGATGTACAGGCGCCACGGGGGCCGCCTCCTGCCGACGATCATCATCGGCTACGTCGGGTCGATCGGCATCGCGACGATCAGCGACATCGTCTTCCCGCACCTCGGCGGCTTGCTCGTCGGGGCGAAGATGGAGCACGTCCACCTGGGCTTCATCGAGGAATGGTGGCTGGTGAACCCGCTCGCGCTGATCGGCATCGGCATTGGGTTGTGGCGGCCGGCGACCAAGGCGCCGCACTACGGCCACGTGCTCATCAGCACGTGGGCCTCGCTCTTTTACCTGATGGCGCACGCGCAGGTGACGAACTGGCTGCCGCTGCTGCCGTTCGTCTTCATCGTCCTTTTTGTGGCGGTGTGGATCCCCTGCTGCCTCAGCGACATCATCTTCCCGCTGCTGTTCGTCAAAGAAGATGCCGGCGAAGCAAGTTCCGGCTGACGCGGCAGAAACGCGGCGGCCCGCGCCGCCGGGATGATATAATAAACAGAGCGCAGCCCCGGCCGCGGCGCATACACGCCGGACGCGCTGCCCAAGCAACTTCACCTGCAATGGGTCCGCGAGTTGCCCAAGCCCAAGTCCTGCCGGCCGTGGAACCAATACAAGCAGCAGTTCGACGTCTCCTGCGAGCCGGCCGTGAAGGCTAAGCGGCTCTTCGTGCCGTCGATGGTGCGCGATTCCGTGACGGCCTATGACACCGACACGGGCCGCGAGAATTGGCGCTTCTATGCCGGCGCGCCCGTGCGGTTCGCGCCCGTCGCATGGAACGACAAGGTGATCTTCGGCAGCGACGACGGATATCTCTATTGCCTCGACGCGGGCGACGCCGCGCGTCGGCGCAAAGCTAATCCGGTGAGGCAACAGTAATGCTGGCCTCGGCTGACCGACGGCGCTATAATGGCCCGCGGGCCTTCGAGGGGCGGGGATGCCTTCATCGCGAACAAGAAGGGAGTAGCTCAGAATGAGAATTTTCCCTCGTAACAAGTGGTTGCGGTTGCTGTGCTGGGCCATTGCTCCCTGCGTCGCGCTCGCGCTGTTTGTCTTGTTGTCGGCGCTCATACTATGGATTGTCGGCACGGCGCGACTATCGGCGGAGTTCGACAAGCTTCGCGCACAAGGCGGGTTCGTGTCCTGGGCCGAGGTCGAGGCCACCTTGCCAAGGAAACCGACTCAAGAAGAAGGCACGAGATTGTTGAGAGAGGCGTTCGACGAACTCAGCAAGAAGGAGGTACCGGAAGAGAAATGGAAGCTCCTGCCCGTGGAAGGCACGTACTCCATCGATGAGCCGAGCGATCCACTGCCTGCTGATGTCGCCGCCGCGGTCGCCGAGCGAATCAAGCAAATGCAATCCGTGCTGGTGAAACTGAGGAGGGGGGCGCCGCTTGGCGCGCGGTTCTGGACACCGCCGAAAACGTTGAGCGATTTGCCTATGCAGGACGAGTGGCCCCGCTACCGGACAGCTTGCCGTCTGCTGGCCCTTTCGGCCATCCACCGAGTACACGTCGGTGACGGGGACGGCGCAGTAGAAGAATTGATTTCGGGTGCAAGGCTTGGCGCGACGCTTGAGACTGCCCCCACTGTCATTGGCGTGTTGGTCCGCGTTGCTTGCACGGGCTTGGCGGCCGAATACTCAAACCACGTTCTTGCACGGAGTCGTCCAAGCGATGAGGTCCTCAGGTCATTGGTTAGCGTGTTGCAGGAAGAAGAACCGTTGTCCTTCAAGTTCGCTCTCCAGACGGAACGCCCCTTTGCGATTATGTGCTACGACCAGTTCGACAAGAGGCAATTCGTCGAGCTCGCGAGGAACTTCATTCTGTACGACTCGATAATGCCGGGGTACCTGCTCCACGATTTTCTTCATCGCGATGAAACCCCGACGCTCGACGCCCTTCTTGGCGGGGCTTATCCGCTGGCAGGCGGGCTGATTCGGCTGAACGAGGCGAAGCAGCTTGACGTCATGCGGCGGGCCCTTGGACTGTGGCACCTTGGCCTGGATGCGGTCAAGGCGGAAATGACGGCTGCGGAGAAGGAATGCCGCATGTACCCGCTGGCAGAATCGGCGGCGCAACTGTGCGCTCGCCTCAAATGGGCTGAGCTTGCACACGCCGCCCACATTCGCTGTGTAAGGGCGGGCATCTGCGCCGAACTGTTCCGGCGGGCGAAGGGGCGGTTGCCCGACAAGCCAGCCGATCTCGTGCCGGAATTCATGAGCGAAGTTCCCGACGACCCCTTCACGGGGAAGCCGCTTGCGTTCGACAGGCGCCACGGCGTGCTCGAGATCTACTGCCCGTCGCTGGACACCAAACTGAGCGGGGACGACGACGCAAAGATCAAACACCTTAACTCCTTCAAACTCTACGATAAGAAGTAGACTCCACACTCGCGCCCAGACCTCACGCGCGTTTGTTCCCGCAAACAACGCCCGGTCTTGCCCCGCTGGCCATCGAGTGCTTTAACGCCTTGATCCGCGCCGAACGTTTCGAGGACGTGGCGCAATTGGCGGGCGAACTGCCCGAGGCCGTCGGGGCGGCATCGGCAGGAAAGCAGGCGAGCGACGCTCGTCCGTCAGCCGGGAGTCTCGGGCCGCTCGGGGAAAACCCGGGCCTCGCCCCACCGGCCCCGCGCAATATGGTAATTCTCAGGAACACCTGTGCCTCAGAATTACCATGTTTCCTGACGGCGGCATTCGGACGTGGTAACGAATCTGTTCCTGGGACGTTGGCCCCCTTCGGCCGTGAGCTCAGGGCCGAACGGCAGGCCATTGAATCTTGCCCCTTGGGGCGGACGAAACGCCGTGCCGTCTAACATGACCGGGCAGCGCTCGAGGCGCAGAATTGAATGACCCTGGCCGGACGCTCCCGCGCTTGCCAAACTGAACCGGGGGGCGTATATTGTCTACGGCGCGCAGGCGCGGTGCCGAACAAATGTGTGTCCGCTCATGTGCGGCGCCCAACGACCACAATCAGGAGGTCCCGAATTGCTCGGCAAGCAGGTGAGGCTCGAACGGATCGTGGCCCGTCATTCCGGGCGAACGGTCATCATCCCGATGGACCACGGCACAACGGTCGGCCCGATCCCCGGGCTCAGCGATATGCGGAATGCGGTGCAGATGGTGGTCGACGGCGGAGCGAACGCCATCATCGCGCACAAGGGGATGGTCGGCTCGGGCCACCGCCGCCGCGGCGGCGACATCGGCCTCATCGTCCACCTGAACGCGAGCACGACGCTCGGCCTCGACCCGAACGCGAAGGTGATGGTTTGCACGGTCGAGGAGGCGATCAAGATGGGAGCCGACGCCGTCTCGATCCACGTCAACCTCGGCGCGAACACCGAGCCGGAGATGCTGCGATGCCTCGGCGCTGTCTCGGGCAAGTGCGCCGAATGGGGAATGCCGCTCGTGGCGATGATGTACACCCGCGGGCCGAAGATTACCGACCAGTACGACGTGAAGTACACGAAGCACGCGGCGCGGGTCGGCGCGGAGCTTGGCGCCGACATCGTGAAGTGCGTCTATACCGGCAGCCCCGAGACGTTCGGCGACGTGGTCGAGGGGTGCCCGGTGCCGGTCGTGATCGCGGGCGGCGAGAAGATGGAGACGGACCGGGAGATTCTCGAGATGGTCGCCGGCTCGCTCGAAGCGGGCGGGAAGGGCGTGTCGATCGGGCGGAACGCGTTCCAGCACGAGCGGCCGGACAAGATGGTCGCGGCGATCGCGAAGCTCGTCCACGAAGACGCTCGGGTGGACGACGCCCTCGCGTTCCTGCAGGCAGATTAGCCGCCGTCCTGCTACTGCCCTGCGCTTCCCCGCACCCGGCGACTGCCAGCCTGCGGCTTGCGGTCTCAGCCCTGCTTCTCGATCTCCTCCTCGACCTCCTCGGCACCCTCGGCGTAGAACTTCTCCTCGTCGGGCGCGAGGTGCTTGAGAAGACGAAGGAACTCGCCGGCGTGCACACGTTCTTCGTCGGCGATGTCGATCAGTACGTCTTTGGCGAGTTTGTCGTCGGTTGACTCCGCGAGCTGCATGTACAACTGAATCGCCTCATACTCCGCGGCGATCATGAAGCGGATGGCGCGGATCAACTCGTCCTTCGTCAGTTTGCGATCTGCGGCTATCCCTGAAAACGCCGTCCCGAAATCAGGCATTGGAGGCCTCCTTTCTCAAGCACCGTTCAACATCAACAGTCGCCGTCCCCCGGCCATCGCACAATCGGCGTGGCCCCACAGAGGGATTATATGAGCCGGTCGGCGCCGGCGCAAGCGGCACGGGATCGGCGGTTTTTGGGTGGGCGCGTCAGATGTGAACCCCGCGCGCGCGGAGTTCTCGCGTTGAGAGCACGGCGAGGCCGTCCATCTGCTTCATCACGTAAATGGGCACGCACGCCTGCTCGGCGTCGACCGTGAACTTGTACGGCTTGTCGGTCTTGTTGAGCCGGACGCGGCGGCCGCGAGCGGGGGCGTCCCAGCAGATGACG
>JBDREM010000244.1:0-15435 GCA_043819695.1 Planctomycetota bacterium | reverse complement strand
CGGCCGGCGCGGCGGTCGGCCACGAGGCCGTTTTCGTCGAGCGTGCAGAAGTTGATGCGGATGGCGAGGTCGCCGTCCTTGAGCTTGAAATCGATGCCGAGCGCCTCGAGCACGCCGCGGCCGATGTTGTACGCGAACGGGTCGTAGCCGAAGATGCCGAGGTGGGCGGGCCCGCTGCCGGGCGTGATGCCGGGTGCGCACGGCACGTGGAGCCCGCAGACGGACTCGGCGGCGAGCGCGTCGAGGTTGGGCGTGTTCGCCGTCTCGAGCGCCGTCTTGCCGCCGGGGGCCGAGGGCAGGCCGCCGAGGCCGTCCATCACGAGGAGCAGCATCTTGCCGCCTTCGCCGCGCTTCAGGCTTTTGAGCAGTTCGAGGTTGGTCATGAATTTCTCCCGCCGGTCGAGGGGCTGCGAGGGGCCATTCAGTTCACGTCCCCTCCGCCGAACAGCGTCAGCCAGTTGGGCGGCCTGCGAGGGGTATCCGTGGCATACTTGCGCTGGACCTGTCCGTTCTCGTCGAGTTCGGGCGAGTAGGATTCGTCGAAGGCTTCCGTGAAGCCGAACACCTGGCGGAAATCTTCCTTCCGGTCCTGGTCGGTCTTCGAGAGTATCCCGGCGTTGACGAGTGTGAAGACGATCTCTCCGATGTCGTCGGTCGACTTGACGCCCCATGAGCTGAGGACATGGCGGGCCATGAGGCCCCAGGAATCGAGGGCGAGGTCGCGCATGCCGTACAGCAGCTCCTGGCCGCTGATGTGGCGCCGCTGGTTGTTGCGCTCGACCACGCACGTGAGCGCGTCCATCACGAACTCGTACGCGTGGGGCGAGTATCGGCGGCTGCCTTTCATGAGTTCGTCGAACGCGCTGCTGCCTTGCATCGAGCTTAGTCCTCGATCTTCGGGAACAGGGGGGCGCCCTTGGCGACGACCGCCCCGGCGTTGGGCCCATTCCAGTTCATTTCCACATCGAGCGTGTTTGGAGCGCGGGCCGCGCAGCCCAACTGTGTTCGCATTTCTTCCATCTTGGCCGGCATGAACGGCCAGAGAAGGGCGGAAACGACCCGCAGCGTTGCGGCAAGCGAGTAGAGCACTGTGTTGAGTTCAGCAGCCTTCTGAGCATCCTTCGCCAAGACCCACGGTTTGGATGCTTCCACGCGCTGGTTGGCGGTACGGATCAACTCCCAGACGTCCTCGAGCGCGCGGCTGAACTCGACGTTGTCCATGTGAGAGTAATACGATTGGCCGACCCCGCGAGTCCAGTGGTCAAGGTCGGCTGCGCCGAAACCGGGGCCTTCTGTCGGCGGCACGACGGAGCTGCAATACTTCTCTATCATCGTCAGCGTCCGGTGGAGCAGGTTGCCGAGGTCGTTGCCGAGGTCGTTGTTGATGCGGCCGACGAGTGCGGTCTCGGAGAAATCGCCGTCCTGCCCGAACGGCATTTCGCGCAGCAGGAAGTAGCGGTAGGCGTCGACGCCGTACTTCTCCGTGACAGTGATGGGGTCGATGAAGTTGCCCTTCGACTTGCTCATCTTCTCGCCGTCGTTGGTCCACCAGCCGTGTGCGTAGACCGTCTTCGGGATCGGCAGGTCGAGCGCCATCAGGACGCACGGCCAGATGACGCAGTGGAACCAGATGATGTCCTTGCCGACGAGGTGGAGGACGTCGGCCCCGCCGCGCCAGAACGCGTCGTACAGTTCCCCGTCAGGGTAGCCGAGCGCCGAGATGTAGTTGATGAGGGCGTCGATCCACACGTACGTGACGTGGCCCTCGTCGAACGGCAGCGACACGCCCCATTCGAGCGAGGTGCGCGTGAAGCTCACGTCGCGCAGCCCCTCCTTGACGCGGTTGACGATCTCGTTGTAGCGCGCCTGCGGCCGGATGAATTCGGGATGCTCGTCGAGGAACGCGACCAGGCGGTCCTCGTACTTCGACATCCGGAAGTAGTACGTGGCCTCCGAGGCCCACTCGGCCTTCTTGCCGCAGTCGGGGCAGTTGCCGTCGACGAGGTCGCCCTCGGCCAGGAAGTTCTCGCACGAGGCGCAGTACCAGCCGGCATACTCGCCGAGGGTCAGGTCGCCGCGTTTGTGGAGTTCCTCGAACAGCCGCCGGACGACTGTCTCGTGGCGCGGCTCGGTCGTGCGGATGAAGTCGTCGTACGTGATGTCGAACCGCTGCCAGAGCGCCTGGTAGTCCTTCGCGATGCGGGTCGCGTATTCGAGCGGGGTCTCGCCGTTCGCCTCGGCGGCCCGCTGGACTTTCGTCCCGTGCTCGTCGGTCCCGGTGAGGAAGTGGACGTCGGCCCCTCGGAGCCGGTGGTACCGCGCGAGCACGTCGGCGGCGATCGTCGTGTACGAGTGCCCGATGTGCGGCACGTCGTTGACGTAGTAGATCGGCGTGGTGACGTAAAACGTGTTATCCGGCACGGTTAGGTCTCCCACCATTCTTCCGTGGGCAGATCGGGTTCGGTTGCGTCCGGGCCGGGTTCGGAACCGTTTTGCTGTTCGTCCCGGCCGTCCGGTTGCGGCAGCGCGGTGTCTTGCGGCTGTGTGCCATTTTCTCGGCCGTTGCGCTTCGGTTTCGCAGGCTCGTCGCGGCGGTTGGATTCCGCGCGCGGCTGGCCGGCGGACTCGCGGGCGGGCCGGGCGTCTTGCTCCGGTGCCCGTTGGGCGCCGCCGCGGCTCTTGCGGCGGGGCCGCCTCCTTCGCCGCTGACGCTTCTCACTGTCCGCGTGAGGCGCATCCCCGGCCTGCTGCGGCTGCGCCGCCTCCGGCTGGGGCTCGGCCGGCGGCTTCGCTCGAGGCTCTTGTTTCTGGCTTTCTGAAGCGGCAGCACCTGGCTCAGGCGCCCGCGTTTCGCTCTTCTTGTCTTCGGCCTTCGGGCTTTCCCTCGGCAGGATTTCCTGTATCTCGGAGAGTTCGACGGTCGTCCGCATGTGGTCGGCCAGTTCAACGGTGATCGTCTGGGCGAGGATCTCCGACGAGATGACCTCGCCGACGCCGGCCTCGAGGCGGACGCGGGTGCCGCGCTTCGGCAGGGCTCTCTTCAGCTCGGCATACGTCTCGTCCTCGAAGCGGAGGCAACACATCAGCCGCCCGCAGCGGCCTGATATCTTCGAGGGGTCAAGCGTGGTCTTTTGCAGCTTCGCCATCCGCATCGTGACGGGCTGGAGGTCCTTCATGAATGTGCGGCAGCAGAGCTCGCGGCCGCAGTGCTCGTATTCGGCGAGCAGGCGCGCCTCGTCGCGCACGCCGATCTGGCGCATCTCGATGCGCGTCCGGTATTCGGCCGCGAGGTCCTTGACGAGCTGGCGGAAATCGACGCGGCCGTCGGCAAGGAAGTAGAAGATGATCTTCTCGCCGCCGAAGAGGTGCTCGACGCTGACCAGCCGCATCGGAAGTGTACGCTCGTGGATGGTGGCGGCGCAGAAGTTGAGCTCTTTCGGCTGCTCCTCTTCCTCGAGGCGGTTCTGGTGTTCGAAATCCTTCGGTGCGCACCTGCGGAGGATCGTGCCCTCCGGCCTGACGGGCGACGCCGTCTCGTCGGACCGCCTCGGCTCGGACGTGATCTCGCCCCACTCCGTCCCGCGGCTGCTCCGAAGAATGCACTTGTCGCCGAAGCGCAGGTTCTTTATCGTGGTCGAGAAGGTGCCGATGGTGCGCATCGAGCCGTATCGCGCGAGCGCGATGTACTTCATTTTGCCGCCGGGCGGCCGTGCGTCAGCCATCTCTCATGCTGCCCTCTGTGCCCTGTAAGTCGCGATTCTTGAAAACGCGTCGAGAACTGCGGCGTCGGCGTCGACATACGCCCGCACCAGCCTCTTCGCCTCCTCTATTGTATCAAGAATGGCACCAATTCCGGAGGGCGTAATTGGCGTTTCTCCGTCTATCAGTTCGGTGACGTCCGCGTTCGCAAGCTGATCCCGCTCGAAGCCCAGTTGCCGAACGGCCACGTCGCGGTAGAACAGAGCGGCCAGGTCGAGCAGCCATTCGGTCATCGAGCGCGACTCGGTGCGGACGTTCGTGCCCGCGGCCTCGGCGCGAACCTTGGCCAGCTCGGAAACGATCTCGCGGAACTTTCCCGCCGACTCGACAATGTTCGACTCCTGCAGGCCGATCAGCACGTCGAGCAGCTCGCGCCGAACCTCGGGCAGCCGGTTCTCGCCGGCCATGCGGAGCGCCTGGCCCAGGCTGCCGGCCGAGGATCGTGCCAACAGGCCGGCGGACGCGGCCCCGGCGCCGCGCAGCTCGAGCTGCTCCTGAATGACACCCGGCGCCAGCGGGGCGAACCGGATCATCTGGCAGCGCGACACAATCGTCTCCGGCAGTTGATCCGGCCGGGGCGTCACCAGGATCAGCACCGAGGCCGGCGGCGGCTCCTCGAGCGTCTTCAGCAGGCAGTTGGCCGACTCGGCTTGTGCGCCAGTCAACGCGTGGGCATCATCGATCACGACCACCTTGTGTGTCGCTTCGTTCGGCGTCAGCGCGAGGTCCTTCAGCAGGCCTTCGCCGGTGTCGCGGTCCCGAAGAACCTTGATCGGGATCACCCGGCCGCGGCCCTCGGGCTCGACGTAGTGGACGTCGGGGTGCACGCCGTGCGACACCTTTCGGCAGGCGGGGCAGTCGTCGCAGGCGTCGTCCGCGCCGGCCGCGCACACCAGCGCCTTGGCGAACTCGACGGCGGCCGTCATCTTGCCCACGCCGGAATGGCCCGTGAAGAGATAGGCGTGCGCGACACGGTCCGTCCGAAGCGCCCGGCGCAACGCGCCGACCGCGCGGTCCTGCCCTACTATGGAATCGAAGCTCATTCGCTGGTCTCGATCGCGGCGATCTTGTCGCCGACTTTGACGACGTCGTCTTCCTGGAAGAGAATCTCGACGACCTTTCCGCTCAGGGGCGAAGGCACGTCGAACGTCGCCTTGTCCGTCGCCATCTCCGCGAGGGGATCGTCCTGCCCGATCTCGTCGCCCACCTCCACGTGCCAGAACGAGACGGTGCATTCATCGCCCGCGTCTTCGCCCAGGGACGGCATGATAACATCTTCCGGCATTGCTCTTCCTTTCCTAAGTGGCCGTGGCGGCGGCGAACGCCGCTTCGGCGGAATACGAACTGCGAACGAACGGACCGGACGCGACCCAACGAAGGCCGCGCCGCAGCGCTTCCTCTCTGTATGACTCGAACTCGCCGGGCTCGATGAACCGCGCGACCGGCAGGTGCGCCCCGGACGGCCGCAGGTACTGCCCGATCGTCAGCATCCGGCAGCCGGCGGCGGCCAGGTCGTCGAACGCCGCGAAAAGCTCGCCGGCCGTCTCGCCCAGCCCGACCATCAGGCCGCTCTTCGGGACGGCGCCGCCCGCGCGGGCGACGTGCTCGAGCAGGCGCAGCGAGCGCACGTAGTCGGCCTGCGGCCGCACAGTGTCGTACAAGCGCGGCACCGTCTCGATATTGTGGTTGTACACGACGGGGCCCGACTCGATCACAGTGTCGGCCGCGGACGCGTCGCCGAGGAAGTCGGGCGTGAGCACTTCAACCTGCGCCCCGGTCTGAGACGTCACCGCGCGGACCGTCTCGGCGAAATGAGCGGCGCCGCCGTCGGGCAGGTCGTCGCGCGTGACCGACGTAATGACGACGTAGCGCAGGCCGAGGCGCCCGGCGGCCTCCGCCACGTGTGCCGGCTCGTCGGGGTCCAGCGGGCCGGGCCGGCCGCCGCGCACGGCGCAGAACCGGCAGTTGCGCGTGCACACGTTCCCGAGGATCATGAACGTCGCCGTGCCGCGCTCGAAGCACTCGCAGAGGTTCGGGCAGTGGGCGCTCTCGCAGACGGTGTGGACGCTCAGATCGCGGAGCAGCCGGCTGACGTCGCGCGTGCCGCTGCCATGCGGCAGGCGTTTCTTCAGCCATGGGGGAAGGCGTGTGGCACGAGCCGTCATCTATTTGTTCCGGTCCGCTGTTCAGGCGGGTTCCGCGAGAACTCGGAACGAGAAAGGGCCGTTCCTGGCCAACGGCGGCAATTCTATAGGGAAACGAAAAAGGTGTCAAGTCACGCCGGCTCTGACTCATCCCTGCTTTGTTGAAAAGCACGCCGGCTTACAAAGCCGGCCTACAAGAACAGCCGTCTCGGACGACAATCGTGGTCTTTGTAGGCCCGCTCTGTGAGCGGGCGGTACGGTTCTCGACGAAGCAGGGATGACTCGAACGCCGGCCTGGGAGAGTTGATGTTCAAGTCGCGGCTCAGGCGAAGCCGGCCTTGCGCAGCTTGTCGAGCGTGACGCCGGACGGCGCTCCCCCGCTCGCCAGGAGCTTCGCGACCATCTTGCCGAGCAGGTCGGTCTCGACGTTAACCTTGTCGCCCGGCTTGCGCGAGCCGAGCGTCGTCTCTTGGAGCGTGGTGGGGATGATGGCGCACGTGAAGTGGGTCTTCCCGACGTCGACAAGCGTCAGGCTGATGCCGTCAACGGCCACGGAGCCCTTCGGCACCGTCAGCGCGGTGAGCGCCGCATCAGCGGATATCCGCATGTCGGCGCCGTCGCCGGCGGGCGTGAGGGCCGCGATCTCGCCGACGCCGTCGATGTGGCCGAGAACGAAGTGTCCGCCGAGCTGATCGCCGACGCGGAGCGACGGCTCGATGTTGACGCGGTCGCCGGGCCGGAGCGAGCCGAGCGTCGTCCGCGAGAGCGTCTCGGCGACGGCGTCGAACTCGCAGATGGAGCCGCGCTTTTCCGCCACGGTCAGGCAGGCGCCGTTGACCGAGACGCTGTCGCCGCGGCCGACGCCGGCGGCGGCGTCCTCGAGGTCGATGACGATCCGCGCGCCACCGGCCGCGGGCCTGACGGCCTCGACCGGTGCGAGCATCCTGATGATTCCGGTGAACATGGTTCCGCTCCTTGGGTGGAGCGGATTCTAGCCGGGGCGGCGCGGCAAGTCAACCGTGGCGCGTCAGTCTTGCTTGAGCGGCGAGGCGCCGGGCTTGCGGATGTCGTCGGCGCCCGTCTCGGTCTCCTTCAGGCCGCTCTTCTCGAGCCGCTTGCCGGCTTTGTTCGCGCGGTCGCGATACCCGTTGTCGCTCATTATCTTTGGCGTGACGAAGATGTAGAGCGTGCTCTTTTTTTTCTCGATATGGCTCGACTTGAAGAACCACCCGAGGATGGGAATGTCGCCGAAGAAGGGGACCTTGGTGATGTTTTCCTCGTTCTTTTCGCTGACGAGGCCGCCGATGACGAGCGTTTCGCCGTCGCGGAGGCGGACGGTGGTTTCCGCTTTCCGCGAGGCGACGATCGGGCGCTCGTCGAACTGGCCGACGAACCCGAGCACCTCGCTGATCTCGGGCTTGACGTGCATCTTGATCACGCCGGCGGCGACGTTTACCTGCGGCGTGACGGTGAGTATCGTGCCGGTCTCGATGTCTACGAAGCCGGTAACGGCGGAGACGCCGGTCTCGAGGTTGGTGGTGTACTCGGCGACGGGGGTGATCTGGCCGAGGTTGATCTTCGCCTCGTGGTTATTGAGCGTGGTGATCTCGGGGTTCGCGATCAGATTCGTGCCGCCGTCGCTCTTCAGGACGTCGAGCACGGCTCTCAGGCCGGTGGCGTCGAGCGTGCCAAAGGTGAAGTCCTTCACCTCGGGAAAGGGGAAGGAATCGGCCGCCCCAAAGTCGTCGCCGGCGATGTCATTGCCGGGCACCCACTTGCTGTCGGAGCGTCCGGACTTGAACGGGAACGTGACGGGCCTGGCCGCGCCGTGCGCCTGCACCCGCGTCGTCCAGTCGATGCCGAGCTTCTCGTCGATATCGATGGCCGCCTCGACGATCTCGGCCGAGATGGTGACCTGCGGCTCGGGCTTGTCGATCTCCTCGATGATCTTCGCGATGCTCTCCAGGGTTTCGGGCAGATCGTAGACGATCACGGCATTCGCGCCGCCGTCCGCCTCGATCTTCCCGGTGTCGCCGCTGAGAAACGGCTTGAGCATGGTCTTGAGTTTCTCGGCGTTGGCGTATTCGAGGTGGAACGTTCGGACGGCGGGCCTGAGCGCGGAGACGCCTACGCCCGGAGCGGGCGTGTAGACCTCGATGACCGCCCCTTTCACGCGGTACGCGAACCCGTTGATGGTGACGAGCGAGTCGAGGGCCTCGGCGAGTGAGACATCCTTGAATGTTGCCGTGACATTTGTAGTAACGTCGCGGGCCGTGATGACGCTGAGGTTGAACTGCTTCGACAGGATACGGAGCGCGACATCGAGGGGGACGTCCTGCACGGTGAAGTCTTTGACGCGCGCGTTCGGGTCCCGGATGATGGCGGCGGCGCTCACGGGCGCGGGAGTCGGCTTCTCCGCCGCCCACGCCCCGCTGCACGCGAGGACGAGCGCCGCCACGACGGTTGAACGGAAAAGGGCCTTCATCTCATCACTCCTTGAGCTGCAGGAAAACCTCCTGCCCGTTTCGCACCAGGACGACGCCGTTCTTGGCGATCTTGCGGATCTCGTAGCCCTGAATGTACTCGCCTTCAGCGAGGACGTCGTTGTTTATGAGAACAACCCCCTTGTTGCCGGTCCACGAAATGCCGCGCAGTGTGAGCTTCACGTCGGTCCCGCCAATGTGCGCCTGAACGCTCTCCTTGAGCGGCGGGATGACCTTGAAGACGCTCGAGTGTGCTTGGTTCCGCAGCCGTCCTGCGTCGTCGGCAACAATGAAGCAGCCGAAGGACCGGTCCTCGGGCGCGGGCAGTGAGAACGTCCACACGCCGTCGCCGTTTTCGCTTGCTGGCGGCGTTCCCTTCACGGCGTGCCGGTCGTATGGCTCGTCGGTGCCGTATCTCAGGACGGCGGATTTGACGCCGCTGTTGCCGGCGGCCCTGTCGGAGATGTGCACTTGCACGGTGATGGCCGTCTTGCCGCGGGGGCTCTCGATGTCGGACAAGTGTCCTATCTGCGGCGCTTGTGTGTCGGGCGGCGTGAACGGATCGCGGCCCCAGGGGAGTTTCTCGCGCCGGCCCTGTGCAGCCGCGTCGACCACCACGCGAACACCTTGAGATGCAGCGGCGGGCATGATGCCGCGTTTGTCGGCCGGCTGAACGCCCGGAGGGGGAGACGGCTGCACCTTCGTGTCCGGGGCCGCTGCGGGTTCTGTCGCCTTTGCCGTTGCAGGCGCCTGCGTCGAGACCTGCTGCCCGCGCTTCGCCCTGCGCGCCTTCGTCGATTGGACTTGACTGTACCCATGCCATCCGGCCAGAAGGAGGACCGGGCCCAGGACGGAAAGCAGTTTCACCAGTTTCTTGTCGCGGTCAGTCAACAGCGTTCCCTTCGAGCGTGGCGGGCGCGGCCGAGGCAGCCGGTGTTCCGCCGCGCAGCACGAAAGTGGTCAGTTCTATCCTGGCCGAGACGGCACCCCACTCTTTATCGCGCGTCACGGACAGGTCGTCGACGACAACGGCAAATGGGAGCTCGTTCGCCGCCTCCAGGAAGGCCTGCAGCTTCTGTGCCGCGCATCGGACCGTGATGGCCTTCTTCAGTCTCTTGAGCTCGGGGACGGCCGGATGCCTGCCGCCGTCGGTCCAGCAAGTCGCCGAGCGCAGATCAAGATCGTGGCCGCGGAGTTCGTCGGTGATGCGGGCCGACAGCCAGCTCACGTGCGACTCCGGCGGAATCCGCTGCTCGAGCCTTCTGATCTCCGCCTGGCTGCGCGCGATGTCCGCGTCCGGGTTCGGCTTCTGCTTCAACGTGCGGCACAACTCGGCCTGCCCGGCCGACATCAGCGAAATCTCGTTGTCAACGTCCTCGATCGCGGCCAGGGCCGGCCAATACTCGAAAAAGGCGATCAGCGCGAGCAGGAGGGCCTGCCCGGCGATCAACAGAGCCAACTGCGCCTTGTACCCCATCTTCATCGCACTACTCTCCCGGGAACCCGAGAACCTGGCAGGTGAGTTGCAGCGACTCGTCGGGCGTCCGGCCATGCTGCGACGGCTGGCCCGGCAACGGCGTGAAGCTGACGTTCACGAAAAACGGCGAGTCCTCGAGGGCAGCCGTCAGGAGTTGCTTCAGGCGAAGGGCGCTGCCCGACGGCATCGAGTAGACATCGACCGTCAGCCGCATCTCCCCGACCCCTTTCACGGTTCCGAACGAGAGGGATCGCAGGTAGGTACCTTCGGGCATGACGTTGCTGAGCTCCTTGAGAATCGCGGCGTACGTCGCCCGGCCGACACCGAGCGCGTTCAGCATTGCCCGCCGTTTCGCGAGGTCGCGCTCGAGCTCCTGGGCGGCAGCGACCTTCGCCGCCATCTGCTTCATGGGCGCGGCCGACTCATGCTTGAGCTGGCGGACCGCCTTCAGCTCCCCCACTTCCCGGTGCGCCGTCCACGAGAGCCCGGTCAGGACGAACAAGCCGACGGCGGTGACGATCAGGGAAACCGTGCGCACGGACGAAGTGATCCGCCGGGCCTTGATGTGCGCCGGCAGGAGGTTGATCTTGGCGTTGTCGTGTATCGCGGCGCCGGTCGCGGGCCCGAAGAGGGCGGGGTCGACGTCGAGGCCGGGCGGGACCTCGAAGCTCAGGGTGCGCCACGGATCGAGCATGCCGGCCGGGATTCGTGCTTCACGGGCGAAGTACTCGGCCAGGCCGCCGAGCGTGGCGCCGCCGCCGCAAAGGAGCAGGCCGCCGACCTTGGCGAGGCTGTGGCTTTGCGAGTAGAACTGCACCGACCGGACGAATTCAGAGACGAGGCGTTCGAGGACAGGGCGGATGGCGCCGAGCACGCGTCCGCCCGGCACCACGACTCCGGCCGCCTCGACCGTGCCGGCGTCGCCGATGGTGTATTTCTTCTTCAACTCCTCAGCCGCCCGGCGGCTGACCTCGACGGCCCCGTTCTCCAGCGTTATCGTGCCGGCCAGCGCGGCCGTGACCATGTCGCCGCCGACCGGGATCTTACGCGTGAACTCGAGGCCGTATTCGCCGGTGATCGTGAGGGTGGACGACGCGGCGCCGATGTCAAGCATGGCGACCGGGGCGCGTTCGTTCGCGTGATACGTCGCCATCATGATATTGTCGGCCGCGATCGGACCCGGGATGACGGTCGAGAGGCGCGGGGTGTCGTTGCTGAAGAGCGTGTCGAGCCGGCCGATGTGGTACGGAGCGGCCGCGACCACCACTTGCTGGTTACCGGGCTTATTCTTGGTGTGCAGCATGTAGTAGCCGACAGTGGCGCTCGCGGCGTCCACGTTGTTCTCCTCGGCCACCTTCCAGCGCAGCGCGTTGGCGAGGTCTTTCTCGTTCATCTTCGGCATCGTGCAGCAGACCGTCGCCACACCATCGCCTGCGATCACGCAGCACGCCGTCCGTATGCGCGGCGTCGCGGAGTCAACGAATTCATTGACGGCCTCGGCGACCACATTGAACCGGTCCGGGTCCGACGGCGGGGGCAGTTCCTTGACAGCGGCGTTGACGAGCCGAATGCCGGCTCCGCTCGGCTGGAGGTGGACGATCTTGAGCGTGCGCGTGCCGACGTCAAGCCCGATGACGGATCGGGCGCCGTAGATCGAGGCGCTGCTCTGTTCGAACGTCGGCGCGGCTGGTTCCGGTTGTTCCGCTGACGGGTCGTTCAGGGCGGGCGGCTCGTCATCGTCGGGGGGCATGGCGTGGTCGCGGACCAGGCGCAGCTGCGTGTCGCGGGCCGTTTCGGCCGGGTCGCTGACCGCGTCCGATGTCGGCGTTGCGAAAGCGGGTTTGTCCTCGGCGTTTCCCATCTTCTCTATCAGTTCTCCGCCAAGAGCGCTGGTGCCACGGGCCGGCGGCAGGCTTGCGGGCCGCAAGCGGCTTGGCCTGGCAACCTGGCCCGGCCGCGTTGAGCGAGCATAAGAGCTGCCAGCTCCGTAACTTCCTGCCTCCGGCTCTGCACTGTGGGCGCAAGGCGCAGGCGCCTCGGCCTCCGAGTCAGTATCGGCGCCAGCCGTTCGCGTATTAGGTGCTTGTTGGGGGCAAGTTGGGCCGAGCCCTCGGGAGGTACGATGTTGCGGTGCGGAATGCGAGGAAAACGAGACCGCCGAGCTTCGTCATTCTGGCGGGATCGTGACCGGCTGGTACCTTTTCGGCGAGGCCCATATCTCCATTTGCAGGGTAACGCCGCTCATGTCCACGTCGTCTCCCTTTCCTCCCTTGCCGGTCCGCGAGTCCTTGAAGCCCTTGACCTCTATCTCCATCGTGGCGCCCGACGGGATGAGCACCACTTTGCCCTGGTTCAACATCGCCACTCCGCCGCTTCCCATCCGGAGGTCGTTGTACTCCTTGTTGTTCCACACCTCCTTGTAATCCGAGCCGCCCGTTATCTTGACCTCGATCTCTTCATAGTACGCTTCCGGCGTTCCCCACGTGACTTTCACGTGGCTGACATAGAAATCAGAGCCGCTGTCATTGCGGACATTGAACTTCACGTCTTCCCCGTTCTTCGTTCCTTGCCTCTCGATGAACGTCAGCCTGTACTGGTGGCTGTCCTCGCCGAATTTGCTCGACAGGCCCTTCAGCCGGACGAGGGAATTACCGTTGTTCCACTCGACCGTGACGGCGACGCGCTTGAAGCTGGTCGTGCCGTCGCTCACGGCCGTGCCGCCCGGGCTGGATGAAGAAACGTTCTCGACGGTGACGCGCGTGCGAAAGGCCGCGTAGTCGGTGAGAGAATTGCCCTGGCTGTCCTGCGGCGGCTGCACGTTCAGGTTGTCGTAGTCGTCCACGTCATCGTAGTTCGCACGGCCCGCCTCTTCCGTCCCGAACGACCCCGAGCTGCCCTGCGGATCCTCGAAGCTCTTGGACAGGATCTCTTCCATAAGGCCCGTCGCGAGCGAGGTCGCGATCATTTGCATGCGCGAGTCCGTGCCGCGGGAGACGGTCTCGTAAGCAGCATCACGATCGGCGGGACGGCAAGCGCGATGACGACAATGAGGACGATGACCTCCACCAGCGAGAAACCCGCTTCGGCTCTGTGCATCCTGTCGAACACGAGCGGCCTCCTTCGTGTGTCGGCGCCGTCCCTGGCGAGCGCAGAAAGGGCCTGCACACACCCCTAGTTTCGACATACGGGCCGTCTGCGTTATCTGCTTTCCGCGCGTTTCGACGCTGTTGGACGGGCGGCGGTGCGGCCGCTCGCGGAGCGCTACTTCAGCACCTGCAGGAGATTGCTGTAGTCGTCCGTCCAGAGCGGGGAGGGCGCTCCCTCTTCCGCGGCCGCAGCCACGCTCGTCGTCGGCAGGTCCAGCTTGGCCAGAGCCGCAATAAGGGCGGCGTCGCGCGTGAGCAGCATCCACCGCGCTCCGATGGCATGCTCGCCTCCGGCGGAGTCGACGGCCGCTGATTGCAGGCCAAACTCGCGCGCCAGGCGCCAGATTACCGGCCGCAGGTCGAAGTACCGGTTGGATATGTGGACGGCAAGGACGCCGTCCGGCACGAGGTGCGCGAGGTAGATGCCGAACGCCTCCCGCGTGAGGAGGTGGAGCGGGATAGCGTCGCCGCTGAAGGCGTCGAGCACGAGCACGTCGAAGCGCTGTGGCCCCGTCTGCCTGAGCTCGCGTTCGAGCGAGATGCGGGCGTCGCCGGTGATAACGTCGATCCGCGCCGCGCTGTCGCGCAGGAACGTGAAGCGGGCGCCGTCGCCGGCCGCCAGCTCGGCCACGGCGGGGTTGATCTCGTAGAAGCGGATGTAGTCGCCCGTTCGTCCGTACGCGGCGAGGGTGCCCGTGCCGAGCCCCACCATCCCCATGCGCATGCGGCTTCGGGCCCGCGCCCGCAGAGGGTGGTGGCGGATTGCGAGGCCCGCGCCGCTGTTCTCGGTGAAATAGGCCGTCGGCAGCCGGGCCCGCGCGGGATCGACGTACTGGTAGCCGTGGAGCGTGCGGGCATGATAGAGGGCGTACTGGTGCAGACCCGGCTGGCCGGCGTGCTTCTCGCTCACGCGGAGGATGCCGTAGAAGTTGCGTCGGACGCTCACGGCGCTCGCGTAGAATTCCGTTATGTGCAACGCCTGCGTGCCGCCAAGAACCGTCAGACCTGCGGCCGCGGCCGTTCGCCAGAGCAAGCGCCACCGCCCGTTGAAGCGCGACCCGCGGTCGCGCAGCATCACGAGCAGCAGGAGAACGGCGCAGCCGAGGTGGCCCAGGTGAAGCTCCCACAGCCCAGTGAAGATCACCGGCGCGATCAGGGCGACGAACACCCCGCCGGCGGCGCCGCCGGCCGCGATCGTCAGGTAGAACGATGTCAGGTGCCGCTTCGACGGCTTGAGCCGCGCCAGTTCGCCGTGGCAGATCATGCAGCAAACGAAGAAAGTGAAAGAAGCCGTCCAGATGTACGTCACGATGCCGACGTTCCCCACCTTGCGCAGCATTGTGTAGCCGGTCAGGGCCATCGCCACGACCGCGGCGCAGACGAACAGCGCTCGCGAGTACCCCCGCTCCCCGGCAAAGCACACGATGAACGAGAGCAGGTACAGGCTGAGCGGCAGTGCCCACAGGAACGGGGCGGCGGCGATCTCCTCGCTTATCTGGTTCGTCGTAGCCAGCAGCAGGACGGATGCGCACGCGGCCAGTGCGAACCAGAGCAGCCGCCGCCCGCGGCCGGGCGGGTCCGAATCTGCCTCATCGCGAGCAGGCCCGTCAGCCGGCGCCGGCCCCTCAGCCTTTCCCGAGCGTATCGCACACCAGGCGCAGCCGAAAACAAAGGCCGCGTAGCAGCCGGACCAGACCCACGCCTGCGCCGTCAGCGCGAGCCCGGGCTCGACCAGGAAGGGATAACTGAGCAGGCCGAACATCGAACCCGCGTTCGAGAGAGCGTATAGCCGGTAGGGCGAGCGGCCCGGATGCGTGCGGCTGAACCACGCCTGAAGCAGGGGGCTCGTCGCGGACAGGACGAAAAAAGGCAGCCCGACGCTCACGGCGAGCAGGCCGAGGATCCGCATGACGGGCAGGGCGCTGCCATCCGGCTTCCAGCCGGCGGGCGGCAGCAGGGGCGACCGCCACAGGAGAAACTGCCCGGCCAGCAGGCAAATCGAGGCCGCGATGACCGCAGCGTGCAGCCGCGCCTGCCGGCGCGCGCCCAGCCTGCGCACCATCAGGTGCGCATAGGCGTATCCGGCCAGGAGCGCGGCCTGGAAGAAAAGCATGCAGGCGCTCCACACCGCGGGAGCGCCGCCGAACCACGGCAGGATGTACTTGGCGATGACGAGTTGCACCTGGAAGACGAGGAATGCGCTCAGGAAGATCGTGAAGGCATACGCCGGCATGGCCTCACATTGTCCGCCGGCGGTTGGTGGCTGTCAAGAGAGGCTGGCGTGTGAGCCATTTGCGTTGTGGCTCCCCAGTGTGTCGAAGGCGTCTCGCCTTCGTGTCTCGAGGCCGTCCCGGCCTCGAAAACGACCTCATCGCGGCCAAGATGGCCGCGACACGCGAGGGCAGGATGCCCTCGACACGCACATC
>JBDREM010000243.1:0-4105 GCA_043819695.1 Planctomycetota bacterium | reverse complement strand
CAGCGCTTCCCCATCGGCGAACACCTCTTCATGCCCCGGTGAGGGCGAAGAGACGACTGGGCAAGACCCGAAGAATACTGGTGTCATCTCTTGACAGCCGCGCTTTAAGAGATGACTCCGCGTGAATAGTCCTTGACAGTTTCGCGGCCGGCAAATAGAATACGGCCTCCGCAGGTCCAGTTGACCGGCATTTTCGCGTGGATGGTGCCGGTGGACCTCTTGTTGTGGTCCGAGGCCCGAGCCAGATGCCGCTGCCGAAACGCCGCCACTCCAAAGCACGCGGGCGAAGGAGACGCACGAACCAGGCGCTCTCCGTTCCGAAGCTTGTCACGTGCCGCCATTGCCACCAACGGATCCCCGCTCACACGGTCTGCACGAATTGTGGCAGCTACGGGGGCCGGGTCGTCGCGACTCCCAAGAAGGAGAAGTAGGCGCATGCGGATTGCAGTCGACGCGATGGGCGGAGATAATGCGCCACGTGTCGTCGTCGAGGGAGCGGTTCGCGCGGCGAACGAAGTATGCGCCGACATTATTCTGGCGGGCGACCGCGGGCAGATCGAGGAACTGCTCCGCGAGTTCCCGGACAAGACCGGGCGCGTGACGATCGAGCACGCGAACTCGGCGGTCTTGATGGCCGATTCGCCGGTCGAGGCGCTCCGCAGGAAGGACGACACGTCCATCGGCCGCTGCGCCGAACTGGCGAAGGCCGGCGAGGCCGACGCCATCGTGTCCGCGGGCAACACCGGCGCGGCCATCGCAGCGGCGACGCTGGCGATGGGGATGCTCGAGGGCATTCGCAAACCCGGCATCATCGCGCCGCTGCCGACGATCGACGGCGGCGAGTGTGTCATTATCGACCTGGGCGCGAACATCAAGCCCAAGCCCGAACATCTGCTCGACTACGGCCTCATGGCGCGGGAATACTGCGCGGCCATCCTCGGCAAGCCGGACCCGGCCATCGGCCTGCTCAACATCGGCGCCGAAGACGCGAAGGGCGACGTACTGGTGAGGGAGACGCACGCCCTCTTCAGGGCGTCGGACCTCAACTTCGCCGGGAACGTCGAGGGGCGCGACATCTTCCAGGGCAGGATCGATGCCGTGGTGTGCGGCGGGTTCGTCGGCAACGTCGTCCTCAAGGTGGCGGAAGGGACCGCTGAGGCCGTGTTCGGCACGATGCAGGCCGCGCTGACCAAGAAGCTCACCTACCGAATCGGCGCCCGTCTTTGCAGGGCGGCGTTCAAGAAGGCCCGGCGGGAGCTCGACAGTTCCGCATACGGCGGCGCGCTCCTGCTCGGTATCGACGGCATATGCATTATCTCGCACGGCAGCGCCGACGCCGAAGCGATATCCAACGCCATCCGGGTGGCCACGGAACTCTCGAAGCAACACGTCAACAATCACATCGTCGAGGCCGTGAAGAAGGTCAAGAACACGGTCGGGGCCCGGACGGCGACGGCATAGGCGGACAGGAAACTCATGCCCCTGAGAAAAGCTGGCATCGCCGGCACCGGCTCATACGCTCCCAAAGATAAGATCACCAACACTGACCTCGAGAAGATGGTCGACACGAGCGACGAGTGGATCACCACTCGGACGGGGATCAAGGAGCGCCGCCGCGCCGGCCCCGACCAGGCCAGTTCCGACCTCGCCTATGAGGCCAGCATCCGGGCGCTCGACGACGCAGGCGTCTCGCCCGACGAGGTCGACACCGTCATCGTCTGCACCGTAACGCCCGACATGAACTTCCCGAGCACGGCATGCTTCCTTCAGAAGAAACTCAAGACGCTGAACGCGAGCGCCCACGACATCTCGGCCGCGTGCTCGGGATTCATCTACGGCCTCCGTACCGCCCGCGCCCTCATCGCAACGAGCGAGGCCGACACCGTGCTCGTCGCCGCCACCGAGACGCTGACGAAGTACACCAATTACGAAGACCGGACGAGCTGCGTCCTGTTCGGCGACGCCGCCGGCTCCGCCGTGTTGCGGCCGACCGACGGCCCGCGCGAGGTCCTCCACACGAGCGTCGGCGCCGACGGCTACAGCGACGCCGCAATGTCGATGGTCCTCCGAAACGGCGGCTCCCAGAGCCCGTTCTCGCAGGAGGCGCTCGACAACAAGGAACAGTACATGGTCATCCGGGGCCGCGAGGTCTACCGGTTCGCGGTGACGAAGATGGCGGAACTGATCGTGGCCGCCGCCGAACAGCTCGGTATCCCCGTCACCGACATCGACTGGGTCGTCCCCCACCAGGCGAACCTCCGCATCCTGCAGGGCGCCGCCGAACGGGCCGGCTACCCGGAGGAAAGGTTCTACATCAACCTCGACAAGTACGGCAACTCGTCCGCGGCCTCGATGCCGCTCGCCCTCGATGAAGCCGTGCGCGACGGGTCCATCAAGGACGGCCAGACCATCGTCCTCTGCGCCTTCGGCGGCGGCCTCTCCTGGGGCTCCGCAACGATCCGGTGGTGAGCCGCCGTCATCCCCCCTGCCCCCGCTTTCAGTCTTGGTCTTGCTCGTAATCATAATCCCCGCCGGACCCCGCGAAGGATTTGACAGCGCGCTCCCGGCCCCTATAATCCGCTTCCGTCAGTCCTGGTGTGATCTTGGCCGCAATTGAACTTCGGGCTACGAAAAGGGTCTCGCCGAGTGGCAACGCTCCTCAGCTCAGCACAATGTAACCGGCCTCTGAAATCACCACTGCGCTATCCCGGCGGCAAGACGCGCGTCGCCAAGCTCTTCGCCCCGTTCTTCCCCCGACACACCGCCTACCGCGAAATCTTCGCCGGCGGAGCCGCCCTCTTCTTCCACAAGCCGCGCGCAAAAAAGAACTGGCTCAACGACCTGCACCCCGGGCTCTACGCGTTCTACGTCGCGCTCCGCGACCACTTCGACGAGTTCGCAAAGCTCTGCAAGGAGCAGGACGGCGACCGCCGCGCACGGTTCAACTACTGGGCCGTCGAGCGCCGCGACCTGATGACCGCACGCGGCAGCGACCGCCTGCTCGAGCGAGCCATCCAGTTCTACTACCTCAACCGCACGGTCTGGGGCGGGCGGGTCGTGTTCGATCCGCGGCGCAAGTCACGCCTCTACTTCAGCAACCCCGACGGGTGGAACAACCTCGAGAAGAAGCTCGCCCACCTCGAGCAGATCTCGGACAAGCTCCAGGGCGCGACGATCACGTGCCACAGCTACGAGAAATGCCTCGCACCCGCCACGCCGGACACGTTCATCTACGCCGACCCGCCCTATTACCGCGAGAGCACGGGGCACATCACCGACAAGCTCTACGACAAGTCGTTCGGCGTCGAGTGCCACCGCAAGCTCGCCGACGCGCTCAAGGCGACCCCCGCCAAAGTAATGGTCTCCTACGACGACTGCCCCGAGGTGCGCAAGCTCTATCAAAGCTGGCGCATCGAAGAACTCCAGTGGAAATACTGCGGCACCTACGCCGTCACAAAGGATGCCAAGGCCAACGGCCTCAAGGAAAAGAAAGTCACCGGCCGCGAGCTTTTGATTCTGAACTACTGACGCCCGCCGACCGCCCCGTTTCGCGGCGTTCGGGGCCGCTCCTTGTAGGCCCGCTCTGTGAGCGGGCGCGCTTCTCACCGTCTCACGGTGCCAGGCACGGTGAGAAGTTATGTATGAGATACGATGAGAGCGCTCGGGGTCTCACGGTGCCAGGCACGGTCTCACGGTGCCAGGCACGGTGAGTAGTTTGAGATACGATGGAGATACGATGAGAGCGCTCGGCGCACGGCCGACACCGCTCGACGCAGATTTCGCAGATGCGGAGAGTTCGTGTGGCGGTTGAAAAAGGTGCAGGAAATCGCCGACTTACAAAGTCGGCCTACAGGAACAACCGTTTCGCGGCGTTCGTGGGCGCTCCTTGTAGGCCCGCTCTGTGAGCGGGCGCGCTTCTCACCGTGCCAGGCACGGTGAGCGCTTCTCACCGTGCCAGGCACGGTGAGCACGGTGAGCGATCATGTATCGAAAGGAATACCACACGGACACGATAGAGATGCTTCGCTTCGCTCAGCATGACATAAGCTCCTATCTTGCTGTGAGTTCTGTCATTCTGAGCGGCAGCGAAGAATCTCCGCGACAC
>JBDREM010000242.1:0-4160 GCA_043819695.1 Planctomycetota bacterium | reverse complement strand
TGTGGCAACCGGGTGACATTTTCCCTGTGGCACGACAGCGAGGCCGTTTACGGTTTGACTCCGGCGCGGCCCGCTGTTATTATTGCGTCAAGTCGTTGCGTGTGTGGAACAGTCGGTCCAATCCCGTTCCCTTTGTTGTGGAGCCCGAGCCCGTAATGCCCAGCCCGCCGCTTATCGACCCGCTTAGTATCGACACTGCCGCGCCGCTCCACGACATCGAGGAGATCCGCAGCCACAACCGGCAGCGCTTCGAGTTCGAGATGCTCTCGGGCATCGCGGTCCTCGACATGGACGAAGAGATCATCGTGGGGTACAAGCATTTTTCGGCGGACGAGTTCTGGATGCGGGGCCACATCCCCGGGCGGCCGGTGTTTCCGGGCGTGCTCCAGATCGAGGCCGCGGCGCAGCTTACCTCATACTACTACATGGAAAGCATCGGCAACCCGCCGGGCGTCTTCATCGGGTTCATGGGCGTGACCGACACGAAGTTCCGCGGTTTCGTCGAGCCGACGGACACGTTCATCATCGCCGCGAAGGTCGTCGAGCTCCGGAGCCGGCGCTGCAAGTTTTATTGTCAGGGCTTCGTGAAGGAGAAGATGGTGTTCGAGAGCACGATTGTGGGAGCGCCGATGTGAGCAGAAAACTTGCCGCCGCACTGCTTCTCGTCCTGATCCCGATGTCGGGCGCATCGGCCGCGAACATCAGCGCCGAGAGGCTGGCGAAACGAATCGGCCAGGTCTTCGCGGGCTACGAGGATTTCTGGGTCTGGGTGACCCAGCGGTTCCGCGACGCCGACGGCAACGAGGTGGAGTACCGGGGGCGGGTGTATTTCAAGCGCGACAAGATGTTCCGGCTGAACTTCGGCCAGCCGCCGTTCCTGATCCACGGGACCGACGGCAAGGAGTATTGGATATACAGGGCGGACAGGAAGGTCATCGAGTTCACCGACCTCGACAGGGAGGCGCCCGTCCACGTGCTCTTCCAGGTCTTCGCCGCCGGCGACCAGATGGTGCGGGCGCTCGACCGCTTCTTCAACGTCGACGCGCTCGAGGAGGGCGTGTACACCGACCCGAAGACGAAGAAGGAGATTCCGGCGTTCAAGCTCGTGATCTCGCTGAAGCCCGAACGTCTCAAGGAGATGCGGGAGAAGGCCGGCAACAAGCTCACGGACAAGGACGCGAAGCAGCGCTGGACGTTCTGGATCGAGAAGAAAACTTTCCTGCCGAAGCTGATCCAGGTGGATTGGGAGACGAAGGACCGGTACATCTTCGAGCTGGAGAAGTTCTACTACAACATCCCCCTGAGCCCGAAGCTGTTCCGCCGGCCGACGCCGCCGGGAGTCAAGACCGTCGAGATGAAGAAGAAGTAGGTCGCTGGCGGGGCGGCCTGTCTCTTTCCTGCCGGGTGCACACATGCGACCGATTCGGTTTTGCGCCATAGTGTTGATCACCGCTGTCGCCGGCCTGGCCGCATCGGCCTGCTGGCTGGTCCCGTGCCGGCGGATTCGTGACCGGTGGCTGGCGGCGGCTCGCGCCGCATGGGCGCGCAGCATGCTTCGCGTCTTCGGCGTCCGCGTGGCCGCCGAGACGTTGGACGATGGCCACGCCGGCGCCGCGCTCTGTGTCGCCAACCATACGGGGTACCTCGACATTCTCGTGCTGATGGCGGTGGTGCCGGCCGTCTTCATCTCAAGAACGGAGGTGCTGCGCTGGCCGCTGCTTGGGCAGGCCGTTGCTGCGGGAGGGACCCTGTTCGTCGACCGGGTGAACCGGCTGAGCATCGGCCGGATGGTGGTGAAGGTGCGGAATGAGTTGTGCTCGGGAACGAGCGTGGCGTTTTTTCCCGAGGCGACCAGCTCGGACGGCAGAGGCCTGCTCCCGTTCAAGACGTCGCTGTTTGCCGCGGCCGTCGGCGAAGACGGAGAGACGTTTCCCGTGCGGCCGTTCGTGCTCAGTTATCGCAGCGTCGGCGGCGAGCCGATCGACGACTCCAACCGCCAGCGCGTTTTCTGGTACGGTGACGAGGCGCTCATTCCGCACGTCTGGCATCTGTTGGCGGCGTCCGGAATCGACGTCGTGATCAAGGAATTGCCGGCGCGAAAAATGGCCGGGAGCCGCCGGGAGTTCGCGCTCGGGCTCCGCGAAGAGATGCTGCGCGAATTCCAGGCCCTCACTTCCGGTTCCTGAGCCCCTGTTCTTTGCTGCGGTGCGTTTCTTCTTGACCGCGTTCGGTCCCGCCGGTAGCATACGGTTGGCGTTCGCACCCCGTGGCGAATACGCGGCTTGGGAGTTGAGGGGCGTAATGGCGAAGAGGAAGAAGAGGCTCTCGCGGCTGCTGGAGATGGTCTTTCTCGTCCAGGCGCGGCCCGATTGGCGGCCGAAGAAACTGGCCGAGCATTTCGGGATCTCCCAGACAAGGGTGCATCAGGACATCAAAGAGCTTGTTACGGCCGGGATTCCGATCTACTTTGCAGGGGGCGGCTACAAGATCGCGGGCGATTTCGTGCTGCGGTCGGCCGAGTTGGCGCCCGACGAGATTCTCGACCTGCTCTACCCGGATTTCCTTTTCGCAGAAGGCGGGCAGGCGCGGCCGTCGCAGACGCTGCTCGAGGCGAAGATGGCTCTGTGCTTGCCCGAGTCGCTCCGGCGGGACCCCAGCGGGCCGTCGAAGGCACGGATCCGCGTGGCCAGCGGCACCGTCAGGGGGCCGGAGTTCCGGCGGCTGCACGACGCCGTCAGCGAGCGCCGCAGGATCAGGATCAGGTACGCATCGCGTGCGTCGGGCCGGACGACCGAGCGGGAGGTGGACCCATACGCGCTGGTCTTTCGGAAGCATTCGTGGTATCTGATCGCCAAGTGTCTCACGCGCCAGGAGGTAAGGAAGTTCAAGGTGAGCCGCATGCTCGCCGTGATGTTCACACAGCTTCATTTCCCGGAGCCGAAGGGTTTCTCGCTCGAAGAATACACGCGCGGCTGGTGGGAAGTCTTCGGCGGCGAGCCCGTTAACGTTGCCGTCCGGTTCGACCGGCGGGTCGCCGGGCTGATAAGGGAACGCGCCCCGCGGCCGGGGCAGACGATTCAGGAGCTGCCCGGCGGCGAGGTCATCTACCGGGTGACCGTTCGCGGCATTCAGGAAATCAGTTGGTGGATAATGGGGTACGGTGCCGACGCCGAGGTGCTCGATCCGAAGGAGCTGCGCGAGCTGATCAGGAGCAACGCGGCGAAGATGGTGAAGCTGTACGGCCAGCGGGTCCGCGCGCGTCAGGCCGTCTCGAAGGTCGCCGAGACGCTTGAACCGTACCACGCCGAGGGGCCGTAGTGTTCCGTGACATCCGAATCTGCGGATACCACGCGGGACGGGTACGCCCCGCACGCCGTGCGGGGCGGCGTCGCACACGGCGTGTGCGACGTACCGGTCACGAGCTTGATCCACACAATCAACCGTCATAGACCACTAATCGGCGGGGGCGGGGCGCGAGCGCGGCCTCTCGGGTCAATTGTCGGCGGGCGGGTCTCTCTCGGCGGCCCGGTCGGCGCCCGTTGGCTCGACGTTCGGTCCCGGCCGGCGCTTCAGCATCTTGCCCGCCATGAGAACGGCCGCAACAATTGCGACGGCGCACAGAACGTGTTGCAGCATGCCAGGATGCACTGCCATACGGATTGCGACCGGGACGAATATGCATAACGCCGCAATGCGCGGCCACGAGTGTTGCTCGAGGCGGCGAAGCATTGGTGACAGGCTCGTGCTGGCTGCGCCGACTGCGAGCCCCAACGCGGCGCCCGCGAGGACGTCGGACGGATAATGTTTGTTGAGGAGCACCCGCGTTGCCGCGATGGCGGCGGCGCCGAGATATGCGGCGAACCGGAACCGCGGGAACCGCCGGGCGAGGACAAAGGCGATGGCGAACATGACCGTCGCATGTCCTGACGGAAAAGAGCGGCTGCTGCCGTCGTCTGGCAGCGCGTCTGGCCGCGCACGGCCGACTGCGAACTTGATCAGCGAGGAGAGGAGGGCTCCACCGAGGGCGGCGGCGAGCGCGGTCAGTGCGAGCTCGACCTTGTTATAGAACGCCAGCACGCCGAGGAAGATGAGGAGCAGCGCCTCTTTCTCTCCGAAGTTGCTGAGCAACTTCAGCGGGTAATGCAGCCACGCCTGCTGCA
>JBDREM010000241.1:0-11595 GCA_043819695.1 Planctomycetota bacterium | reverse complement strand
CCAGCTCGGCCGCTGCGGGGTGATTGCAGAGGTCGGATACGAACAGTGCGCCCGTGTGGCCCATTTGCGACAGGTGCGTCGCGAGCGACTCCGCGAAGATGGTCAGGCCGTCGAGGCGCTGGTCGGCGGCTGCGGTGGCGGTTAGCAAGACGCGCATGTCACGCTCCTCCGCGGCAGAGGATGCAGGGGCCCAGTGCATCACCCTGCCGATCATGGCTTCTTTGCGCCGCGTTTAGCGGCGCGGACAGCGTCCCTTTCCCCCATCTTCCGCGCGAGCCTCGAGGTGAAGACGTTCCAGAACTTCGTCCAGGGAACGCCGGCGTAACGGAGTATGCCGAACGCGCCGAGGAAGCTGCTCGCGATCGCCCGGAAGAGGCTGGACGACGAGGGGACCGGCACGTCGCAGACGTGCATCACCCCCGCGGCGCACTTGCGGATGCGCCGGCGCTGCGCGGAAGGCGGTTCGTTGTGGGAATGGTAGACTCTGCTGAGCGCGCAGTAGCGCACCTTGAACTGTTGTCGGAGGAACCAGTGCGCGGCGAACTGATCTTCACAAATAGCGGTCTCTTTGGTGAAAGGGATTTCCAGGAATTGCTCGCGGCGATAAGCGCTGGAGACGTTCGAGCTGTGGATGTAGGGAAACGGGTCCTTCTGGAACTCGGCGTTCGCAATCGCGTCGTCGCGGGGGATGAACGCTTCCGCCGACTTCGGCGGGAACGCGATGATGATGTCGAACATCTCGACGGGCGGCGCGTCTGACCGCGGCAGCCACCGCGAGAAGCACATCCTGACGAGCGGGTCATTCTGCAATGGCTCGATGAGGCGTGTGAGCCAGAACTCGTCGCACGGCGTCGCATCGCCGACGAGCATGCAGACGAATTCGCCGGACGCCTTTTCGGTGAGCATCCGGCGCGTCAGCGCGTGGTGGAACTCTTCGTCGGGCACGAAGACGACCTGAGCGCCGTGCTCGGCCGCGACGTCGCCCGAGCCGTCCTCGCTCTCGTTGTCGGCGAACAGGATTTCGACGTGCTCGAATCCCTGTTGCCTCTTCACGATGGGGAGGGATTCCTCGAGGTACGGCCGAACGTTGTGACCCAACATGCAAACCGACACAGTGGTCATTTTCTTCTCCGCTTCGATTTCGCTACATTTCACGAGGCGTGCCATCCTGTGTGTCGTTGGAGGGGGCCGGTATGCCGAGCACCCGGCGTCTCAGCCAGAGCATCAGGGATACCGGGAATGTGCGGGCCAGACGGCGGTAGTTCTCCTTCCATCGATTCCGGTCCTCCTCCAGCTCGGTACAGCCGGAGATGAACATAAGGATGTCCGTCGCGCCTGGCCTTCTGCGGCGCTGTTCACAATTTCTCCTCCTTTGCTCTCGATCGACTCACCAGAGAACGTAGAAACCCCTTGACCGCTCGGTATGCGCGGACAGGTGGCTTGTTCATGACATGATCGAAGCTCATCTGGTAGCGGAGCCGCTCACTGTCCAGGCGGGCGTTCTCATTCACCAGATACTGGATCCGGGCATCCTTCTCCTTCACGAGCGTTCCGGATATGTCCACCAAATGCGAACACTGGGGCAGGCCCGCATGGGCGCGGTTCGACGCCACTGCGACGATGTAGAGCGGGATCCCCTCGTCCGGCGTGGTGAACGTGAACGCAGGACCGTCTTTCTTCAGTGCATAGTCCAGCGTGGCCGACGGCACCGCGTTCAACGGAAAGATGTGTGACCCCGGATACACCCTCTGACCGTACAGGGCGGTATGCGGGAAGTGCTTCGCGAGGAGCTGGGTGAATTCCTCAACGTAAAGCTCTCTGACGTGGAACGGGTTCTTAGTTCCTGGCTCGTCGGAGTACGCGAGCTTGTTGGGTGTGGAGACTACGAACACGCCGTCGTCCTTGAGCAGCCGCTTCACCTCGTTCAAGAGCCTGTCGTGGTCCTCGATGTGCTCGATGGCTTCAAAACAGACGACGACGTCAAAAAGCTGTTCGCCCTTGAGCGGGATGTCCGTGATGGAGCCGGCGATGAACCGCAGGTTGTCCCGGCGGTACTTGGCGGCGGCGTGTTGGACGACAGCGGGGTCGAGCTCTACCGCGGTCACTTCGGCGGCCCTGGTCGCAAGAATCGAGCTGCCGTACCCTTCCCCGCAAGCAAGGTCCAGTACCTTGAGCCCGCCCACGAATTCGGATGCAAAAGCATACCGATGCAAGTGCTCGTAGTTCATGTCCGCATTGTCCTTCCAAGGCAGGATTCGCTCCCCCGTGCGCTCGATGTCCCCGGCATCCTGCTGCCCCCGAGGAGCGAGGTCGGTCTCGACCCATCCGTGTCTGAGGCTCATGCGGCGTGCTGGAATCCCGTCCTTCGGCGCAAAGGCCGCCGTACCGGCCGGTCCCGGCTTGCGCGAGAGAAAGACGTGAGAGTTGTACCGAAAGAACGCCGCTCGCCTGTTCCGGTACCGTCTGTATTCGGCGTAGCTTCTCTCGTCTCCTATCCAAGTGACCTCTTCGGGGCTGTGCCAGGCCCCGAGCAGCCAATCCTCGGTTGGCATGCCCTGCGCTTCGAGTCTGTCGACCAAGTCGCGGCCGAAGTCGGTGAAGACGAGACATGCGTGCTTTCGAAGGGGGTCCCCGTGATGAACACGCGGCAGCAGATGCTCTGTCCTCCCGTTGCGGCCGAGACGCGCCCGGGCCTGGGTCCTGTGCGCCTCGTTGAGGGGGACCGTGAAGACGTGCCAGCCTCCTGGCTTCAGGACGCGGCAGATCTCGAGGAAGGCCGCCTCCGGGTCCTGGACGTGTTCGAGAACGTCCTGCGTTATGACGAGGTCGAAAACCCCGTCATCGAAGGTCAGCCGAGCCAGATCCTCACAGCGGACGGAATTGGCCGTCCTCCCCGGCGGAACGCCGTCCAAGTACTCGGAGCAGATAAAATGGGGGAGTAGCCGGAGTGTTTTGTGGAGGCTCCCTGATGCCTGTGCGAGGTAGATGTGCAGGAGGGCCAGTTTGTCCAGGCTCTGCAGGAGGCACCGGCTCGTCAGCCCCAGGCAGGCGGTGACCAGAACGCGGGCGACGTCAGAATCGCGCTTGCTGGCGCCACAGTGAGCGCACCAGGACTCGCGGAGTAGTACCGCGTCCGTTTCTTGCAGGAAGTCCGAACGCTCCCCACACACGAAGCACCTCTCTCCCGGCAGTGCGACCCGCGTGTCACGTTTTCTCAAGGGTACACTCCACGCGGGACATGAGGTCGGCGATCCCGACTGCCCGTTCGTCCCCGATGACCGCGATATCGGCCATGCCGTAGCGGCTGTCCAGCATGTGCGCTACGCCGATCGGCATGTCCGCCACGGCCATGTCCAGTTGGTACGAACCGCCCACCAAGGGCAGGTTCTGCGCGAAAGTCGCACGGATCTGATCACCCGCCTCGACCGGCTCAATGGTCATCCCCTGTATCCACGTGTTGGTTCCGTAGACCTCGACCCCGTCCGCTGATCGTATCACCATCCCGACGACCGGCGCCTTGACCGGCTTATAAAAGCGCACAAGCATCTCGACGCGCGACCCGGCCCCCGCGGTGAACGTGCGGGTCCTGTTGCCCGCGTCGTCCAAGACGTGCAGGGAGACGATCTCGGCATCTCTGATGCCGTCCGCCGACGCAACGCCACCACGCGCTGCCGCTCTGGCCTCGGCGACGCATTGCGCGTACTCCTGGATAACGGACTTCGATGGCCCCAAGGCCCGCACACCTCCCCGGTCCAACAGCAGTGCCCGGTTGCTCACCTGTATGATGACATGCCGGTTGTGGCTCACGACGATCATTGATGTGCCGGACTGCAATAGCTGCTGGATACGCTGCTCGCACTTCTGGCTGAACGACGCGTCCCCCACCGCGAGCACCTCGTCGATGAGCAGCACCTCGGGCTCGGTGTGGACGGCGACGGCGAAGCCGAGCCGGACGTGCATCCCGCTCGAGTACCGCTTCACGGGCACGTCGATGAACTCCCACAGGCCGGCAAAGTCCACGATCTCGTCGAACTTCGCCTCCGTCTCTCGCTTGCTCATCCCGAGGATGGCGGCGTTCAGGTACACGTTCTCGCGGCCGGTCAGCTCGGGATGAAAACCGGCGCCGACCTCGATGAGACTGGAGAGCCGCCCGTTCACCTGGTACGCCCCCGAGGTGGGCGACGTGACGCGCGAGAGGACCTTGAGGATCGTGCTCTTGCCCGCGCCGTTCGGCCCGATGACGCCCAGACACTCGCCGCGGCGGACCTCGAAGCTCACGTCCTTGAGCGCCCAAAACTTGTCCGACCCGCTTGCCCGAAACCCGGGGATCATCGACAAGAGCGTGCCCATGCCGGCGCGCTTGTGGTACATCTTCGAGACGTCGTCGAAGATGATGGCGGGTTCGTCTGGCATTATCCTGAGCACCTAAACAATTGACCGCAGAGGCGGACCGAAGACGGTCCTTCGCGGAGGACGCAGAGAGAAACCAATTATCTCCCCTTTGCGGTCTCTGCGTGCTCGGCGGTGAAAGTTTCTCATATCACGTCCGCGAACGACCGCTCCGCGCGGCAGAAGAACAGGTATCCCAGCAGGAGCACCGCCAATGCCGAAGCGGCCGAGATTCCAAGGAGCCCGAGGTCGGGCGTCTGACCGTACAGCACCGCGCTCTTGAACCCCTCGACCGCGCCCGTCATCGGGTTGATGCGGCTCACCCAGCGCCATTGCTCCGGCACCCGGTCGAGCGGGTAGACAATCGGCGTCGCGTAGAACCACACCTGCGCGATGAGGGCGACGACCGACCGGACGTCGCGGCGCCACACCTCGAGCGCCGACGTGAACAAGCACACGCCCAACGTAAGCGCCAGGACGACGAGCACAACGGGCGCCGCCCACAAGAAGTGCACCGTCGGCGGCACGCGGAAGATGATCATCAGGCCGACGTAGACGGCAAACGCGATGCCGAAATCGACGAGCCGGCCCGCCAGACCCGCGAGCAGGATCACCTCGCGCGGGAAGTAAATCTTGCGGATGAGATCCGCGTTGCTCACCATCGCGTCGGTCAGCAGCGTCAGGCTCCGCGCGAACAGCCCCCAGCTCAGCAGGCCCGAGTACACGAACACCGGATAGGCGTAGCCGCCCTTGATCTCGACCGGCAGGACCTTCGTGAAGATGATCGAGAACACGGCCATCATCGCCAGCGGCTGCACGACGGCCCAGCCGATGCCGAGGTACGACTGCTTGTACCGCGCCTTGATCTCGCGCGACGCAAGCTGACAGAGCAAGTAACGCCGTGATACGATCTCCGAGATCGCCGACATCAGCCCTCGTCCTCCTCCGGCGCACCCGGCTCGATGATGTTCACCACGCCGCCCTTCGTCTCGAGAAGCTTGCGGAGAATCACGTCGTCCCGCTTCGAGAACTTCGTGAAGATGATGCGGTCGAACTCGAGCCCGTCGAGCGCGTCGATCGAAAGCACCCGGCGCCCGGCGCATTCCTCGCCGATGTGGTCCTCGTCGGCGACGGCGACCAGCTCGATCTCGTTCTCCACCAGCGAGACCGCGACGACCTCGGCCAGCGGCTCCGCGCCGTAGAAGACAACCCGCCGCACGCCCCCCCGCGACGCGAGATCGCGCAGCATGTTCGACGCCAGCCGGTGGCACTCGCGGTTCATCTTGTACGTGTAGGAAACGAACTCGTAGGTCAGCCGCGCCTTCTCGGCGAACCCCTTCGGCGTGAGCCAGTAGAGCATCCGCCGCGCCGGCGCCGTCCGCACCTTCAGCATTCCCTTCGCGACGAGCTGCTTCAGGTAGCGGTCGGCCAGCCGGCCCGCGATGCTGACGCGGTGGAGCAGGTCGCGCTTCGCCACCTTCTCGCCGTCACCGATCGCCTGAAGGATGTCAAGCTCGTGCATCGAACTGGCCCGCATTGCTCATCTCCATTCCGGCCTGGCCGCGCCGTCCGTTTCGAACGGGTTGATCACCTCGCCGAACTCGTCAAGGAGCCGGGCGAGCATCCGGTCGCCGGCCCGGTCCCAGTCCGCGAGAATGATCAGGTCATATTCTATCGCGGCGAGGTCGTCGAGCCGCGCGACATTACGCCCTCGCCGCTCCTCGTCGCACAACGCGACGATCTCGATCCCGGCCTCCGTCGCCCAACGCGCGATGACGCCGGCGAGCGGCGTCGCGCCGTACAGCACGGCCTTCCGCGACGAATGACGGCGGAGTTCCGAGATCGCCCCTTCGCGCAAGTTCCCGACGAGCCCTGCCCCGAACGCCAGGAACGCCCACGAGGCCCGACGCAACAGGCCCTTGCCCTTCGGCGTCAGAGCGTACTTGCGGCCGCCGCGGCCGGCGACGCTCACCGCCTTCCACCCCGCGAGCCGCTTCAGATAGCGGTTCACCAAGCTCGGCGGGATATCGGCCGCCCGAGCCAGCTCGGCGTGCGTCGCGCGCGGCGCCTCTGCAAGTGTCTGTAACAGAAAGAGATACTTGATTTCGGTCGCCTTCATCGAGCGCACACATAAAAAGTATTCACATTGTGAATATACAACAGTCTCGGCCTTATGTCAACACTAATTAACGCGCATTTCTCGCGCTGTGTGCAAGAAATGCGCCCTTCACGCCCTCGCCAAACACATACAAGGCGGGGGCCTGCGCGCGTCCCGACAAGTCGAAACCTGGACAACGGCGTGAACGTCGTCAAGCGACGGCGTCCCGAAAGTGGGGGTGACTCAAATCGCCAACCTTGCCATCCGCGACGCCGATGCCCGCGGGTTCCCGTTTGCGCCGCACACCGAATCGGCCTATAATCCGGCCTCGGACTTACGGTCAGGCGGAATCAATATGCGGCCGTTCGAAATCATCGACCATACCGCCGACGTCGGGCTCGCCGCGCACGGCGCGACCCGCGAGCAACTTTTCGCCAACGCCGCGCTCGGCATGGCCGCCATCATCGGCGACGTCGCCAAGGTCCGCGAGACGGAGACGCGCGACGTGCACGTCACCGCGTCCGATATCGCCGCGCTCCTCGCGACGTTCCTGAGCGAGCTGCTCTACCTCCTCGAGGTCGAGCACTTCGTCTGCCGGCGCGCCGACGTCGAATCGGTCACCGAGACGGACGTCCGCGCGACCGCATACGGCGAACCGATCTCGCCCGAGCACGACATCCACACCGAGATCAAGGCCGTCACGCACCACGACCTCACCGTCGAACAGCGCAACGACGCCTGGCACGCGACAGTCCTGTTCGATATTTGATATAATGAGAACGGCCGGGGGAGAACTTCTTGAAAGAAGTCCTCCCCCGTCTCCTGAAGCACCGGAGTGGAAAAATGACAAGCGGATGGGATGGGCCGCTGGAGCGGGTGGACGAGTGCCGCTGGCGGATACCGCAGGGCGCGGTCGAGGGGATGCAGGTCGACGGGATCATCTTCGCCGACGACCGGCTGATCAAGCTGATCCGCGCGGACCGCGCGCCCGAGCAGGTCGCGAACGTCGCGACGCTCCCCGGCATCGTCGGCTCGAGCCTCGCCATGCCCGACATCCATTGGGGCTACGGGTTCTGCATCGGCGGCGTCGCGGCGACCGATATCGCGGCCGGCGGCGTCGTGTCGCCCGGCGGCGTGGGGTACGACATCAACTGCGGCGTCCGGCTGCTCACGACGAACCTCGGCCGCGAGGAGGTCCGGCCGCGGATCGAGAAACTCGTCGAAGCCGTCTTCGGCCAGGTCCCGTGCGGCGTCGGCGTCGGCGGGCGCATCATGTTTTCCCGAAACGAGGAAGAAGAACTGCTCGAGCGCGGCTCGGCGTTCGTCGTTCAGCGCGGGTTCGGCCGACTGGCCGACATCGAGCGCACCGAGGCACGCGGCTGCCTCGAGGGCGCCGATCCCGCTGCCGTCAGCGACCGTGCATACAAGCGCGGCGAGAACCAGTGCGGAACGCTCGGGGCCGGCAACCACTTCGTCGAGGTGCAGTACGTCGACGAGGTCTACGATCCCGAGGCGGCCGCGCGGCTCGGCATCGTGTCCGGCGCGGTCACCGTGATGATCCATTCGGGCTCGCGCGGGCTCGGCCATCAGGTCTGCGACGACTCGCTTCGGATGATGGAAGGCGCGATAAAGAAGTACGGGCTGCACCTGCCCGACCGGCAGCTCGCGGCGGCGCCGGTCGAGTCGCCCGAGGGGCAGAAATACCTCGCTGCGATGCGGGCCGCGGCCAACTTCGCCTGGGCGAACCGGCAGATTCTCACGCACCACGTGCGGACCGCGTTCGCCAAGTTCTTCGGCCGGCGCGACGCGGACCTCGGGCTCGACCTCGTCTACGACGTCGCGCACAACATCGCGAAAATCGAGGAGCACGAGGTCGGCGGCCGCACGGTCAGGCTGTGCGTGCACCGCAAGGGCGCGACCCGCGCGTTCCCGCCCGGGCATCCCGAGCTGCCTTCCGACTGCATCGACCTCGGGCAGCCGGTCATCATCCCCGGCGACATGGGCACGGCCAGCTACCTGCTGCTCGGGACGGAGGGCGCGATGCGCGAGACGTTCGGCACGACGTGCCACGGAGCCGGCCGCGTGATGAGCCGCAAGGCCGCGATCAAGTCGGCCGCCGGCCGGTCGATCGCGAAGGAGCTCGCGAAGAGGGGCGTCATCGCGATGTCGCGCAGCCGGACGGGCCTCGCCGAGGAGCAGCCCGACGCATACAAGGACGTGGACGTCGTCGTCGACGTCGTCTGCAAGGCCGGGCTCGCCCGCCGCGTCTGCCGCCTGAGGCCGATGGGCGTGATCAAAGGGTAGATAGCACGCAGCCGGTACCGGGCAGCAAGTAGGAAGGTACCGCTCGTCACAGACGGGGAAATATCTGCTTGCAGGCCGCCCCAGGCGGCGGTATGATATATTGTAATACTCGAGGATGTGCAATGGGCACTTCGAAAGTTGCAATCACGCTCGAAGAGGAACTCCTGAAGAAGGTCGACCGGCTGGTCAAGTCGCGCGTGTTCCCCAGTCGGAGCCGGGCCATTCAAGAAGCGGTCTCGGACAAGCTGGCTCGAATGGACCGCCGCCGTCTTGCCCGGGAGTGCTCGAAGCTCAGCAAGAGCGCCGAGCAGGCGATGGCAGAGGAAGGGCTCGGGGCGGAGGCCGAGGAGTGGCCAGAATACTGAGAGGCGACATCGTCTGGGCGGACCTCAACCCGACCAAGGGACACGAGCAGGTCGGGCTGCGCCCTGTCCTGGTGCTGAGTCATGACGTGTTCAACGAGCGATCGGGCACCGTCATCGCCGTCGCCCTCACAAGCCAGCCCCAACGCGCCGGATTTCCTCTCACCCTGGAACTTGAGAACCCGAAGCTTCCGAAGAAGTCATGGGCCAAGATCAGTCAGATCAGGACCCTCTCCGTCAAACGGCTCTCCCGGAAGATCGGCAGGGCATCCGCCGAAGAACTCGACCTCGTGATCGAAGGACTCAACGAGATTATCGGGGGATGACGCATCGTCAAACCGTCGGCAGCAGGCAGCAGGCAGAGGAGCAGCCTTCGGAGAACCGGTCCTGATTTCGCCGCATTCCCGCTTGTCTTGTGATATAATTCCCGGCAATGATCGACGCGAAGCGAATCTGCATCGTCCGGCTCGGCGGGCTGGGCGACGTGATCAACACGCTGCCGGCGCTCGACGCGGTCCGCGCGGCCTGCCCAGACGCACACATCGCGTGGCTTGTCGAGGCGCTGTGGCAGGACGTGCTGCCGCGCCCGCCGCGGCTCGACGAGATCATCCCCGTCCCGAAGCGCGAATGGCTCTCGAAGCTTCGCGGCCTCGACGACCTCACGAGGCTGCCGGCCGACATCGCGCGATTCGTGAAGGAGCTTCGCGCGAGAAAGTTCGATCTCGTCGTCGATTTCCACGGCAACCTGCGGAGCGGCATCGCCGCGCTCACGACCGGCGCGAAGACGCGAGCCGGATACGCGCCCGCGTTCTGCAAGGAATTCAACTACCTCTTCACGAACGAGCATCACGCGGTCGGCGGCGGGCGGATGCACCGGGTCGACCGCGCGCTCGAGCTTGCGAAGGCGCTCGGGGCCGAGGCGGCGACCGACACGCCGAAGGTCGACGTGCGCGAGGCGGCGCTCGAGTTCGCGCGGGGGGTGTTCGACGATGCCGACCTTACGACGCGGCCCGTCGTCGCGATCCATCCGGGCACGAGCCGGTTCGGCGCGTACAAGCGCTGGCCGGTCGAGAGCTACAACCGGATCATCCGGCTGCTCGCCGATCACGGCGCGGCGTCGCTCGTGACGTGGGGCCCCGACGAATACGAGATGGTCGTCACCGCCGCCGCGGGCACCCACGCGGCCGTCTCGCCGCCGACGAGATCGGTCGGCGACCTCGCCGCGCTGCTCAGCCTGTGCGACGCCTTCATCGGCGCGGACACCGGGCCCGGGCTGCTCGCGGCCGCGGTCGACACCCCGCCGGTCTCGATCTTCGGGCCGAAGGACCCGGCCATCTATGCGCCGAGGCACGCGCGGGCGCGCGTCGTCGAGGTTCCGATGGACTGCCGCCCGTGCAAGAAGCGGACGTGCAACGACCCGAAATGCGTGCTGCACATCACCGTGCACCACGTCGCCGAGGCCGCGCTCGCGCTCCTCGGCGAGATGGAAGGCAACTAGTGGAACCGTTCGACGATCTTTCACGCGAGAACATCGAGCAGCACGTCGCCGGCGAGATCGGCCGGCCGAAGTGGCGCGACGCGCGGGTCCGCATCATCGAAATCGGCGGGGTGCGCGCGATCCTCAAGGACGTGCACGGCCGGCACGCGCTCTTCCGCCTCACGCTCGGCCGCCGGATGCTTGCACGCGAGTTCCGAATCTACAAACTGCTCGACGGCGTCGATGGAATTCCGCGCGCGTATGGAATGATCGACCGCGACGGCCTGCTCATCGAGTACGTCGACGGCACGTACGTCTCGCGGAAGAAAATTCGCCGCGGCGAGTACGTCGTGCCTGAAGATCTGTACAACCGCTGCTTCGCGGCCGTCGACGCGATGCACGAGCGCGGCGTGTTCCATCTCGACCTGCGCAACCGGAAGAACTTCCTCATCGGCGACGGCGGCCAGGTGCACGTGATCGACTTCGCGTCGGCGGTGCGCGTCCCGCGGTGGCTGCCGTTCCGCGGCTCCCTCATGCGGCTGCTGAGTTGCTTTGACCGCGCAGGCGTGCTCAAGATGAAGCGGCTGCTCTCGCCCGAGCGGCTGACGGAAGACGAGGCCGGGTTTCTCCGGCGGTTCGAGCGGCAGCGCGTCATCCTCTTCCCGCCGCTGCTCGTCTCAAGGTGGCTGCGTCGGCGCAAGCGTCGGAGTGGACGGGTGTAAGATGGGAGAACGGGGAAAAGGGAAAAGGGGGAAAGCAGATATCTTTGCCGCCGCCCGTAAGGCGGCAGAGACATTCTTTTCCATTTTCCCCTTGTGTCCCATGTGAGCCATTTGCGTTGTGCGTGTCGAGGGCATCCTGCCCTCGCGTGTCGCGGCCATCTTGGCCGCGATGAGGTCGTTTTCGAGGCCGGGACGGCCTCGAGACACGAAGGCGAGACGCCGCGGACATTCTTGTCCGACGAC
>JBDREM010000240.1:0-17496 GCA_043819695.1 Planctomycetota bacterium | reverse complement strand
GAAGGAGATCGCGTTGGCTTTGGACGGATCGAACGGGATCGAGACGGCGTATGCATTCGCCGTCAGGGCGAATCCGGCGGTCAGAAGGACGATTCTGTTCATGCGTTCCCTATTCCTCCTCAAGCGCGACCTCCCCACCCGGCTCATCCTGTCTGTCTCGGCCGACGCAACGACCCGAGTGTAACCCACGGCGGCGCGTTCTGCAAGCGCTCGTCTGAAGAAATTTGATTCAGACAGTCTTGGTGGGGGCGAGGTGCAGAAGAAGAGGTAGAAGTGGGAAGGGAGTCTGGTTGGGCGTGTTTTCGGATTGTTGTGCAGTTTTTGAATTAGCACACGATTTTGGGATGGAGTTTTGTTTTGATGGGATGGGATGGCAGAACTGGTTGTCTATGAGAAGAACGCGGCGAAGGTGCTCTCGGCTCTGCGCGAGGGGCAGGTGGACCACGTGGATATTTCGGATCCCGGTGAGGCGGATGCGTTCGCGGCGACGTGGCCGGAGCTCTGGGCGCCGGTCGCCGCGAGCTTTCCTGAAATGGCCATCGACCGTTTCGAGCCGTCGGGGCTCTCGCACGCGCGTGCACGGCTGCCCGAAGACGTGCTGCACCGCTTGGCGTCCCAGGCGTGCGCGCGGGCTCGCGAGAGCGGGTTCAAGCGGCGGCGGAAGCTCCGTCTCATGGCGTTGGACTGCTCGACCGTCTCCATGCCGAGGGAGGGCGGACTGTTCGAGCATTTCGGGGCACACCGCGCCCGCACGATAGTCGAACATCAACATCTTGGCGCCCGACACCCCCAGAGAGCGCGTTCTCTCCGTGAAATCCGCCGCCAATCCGCTCACTCTTGCCGGCAATTCTGTGCGCTTGGCCGAGGTCCTCTCCCCCGACTGCATCCTGGTCGGGCCCATTCCGGCCCTCGTTCCAAGGCTGGCTGGATTGGGCCGAGGCGGACAAGAGGGCGAACCGGTTTCCTCTTGTCGCCTGCCGCGCCCGTGCAATTTCTTACGGCTTGCATGCTTGATTCTAACGTGGGCCTCCTGCCGTCTGACGGCGACCCCGACACGGCCGAGGCCGCCCGGCAGCCACCGGTGCAATAGAGCGCCGACCCCCGCGTGCTTCGACACTGTGAAGCACCCCGCTCAGTCGTCGTCGTCCGGGAAGAATTCCATCGACGACCGCTTGAGTTCGCGCGTGCTGAACAGCACGCGGTAGCGCTCGATCCCCTCCTGCTCCGCGAGCCGCCCGGCCTCGGCGAGCACCTCCTCGCGCGACCGGCCGTGCAACATGGTGTAGAGCCGCCAGGGGAACCGCTCGTGTTTCTCGCGCGCGTAGCAGTGGCTCACCATCGCCGCCGCCGCCATCCGCGCACCGACCTCTTCGAGGCGTTCATCGGGCACGTCCCATACCGCCATCCCGTTCGCCGCGTAGCCCGCCTCCCGGTGCCGGATGTACGCGCAAATCCGCCGCAACACGCCCGACGCGCGCCACTCGCCCAGCCGAGCGATCACGTCGGGTTCGGTCCAGCCGGCGCGCTGCCCGATCTCGGCGTACGGCCGCTCGACCAGCGGGAGGCCCTGCTGCAAGGCGCGGATCAGTTCTCGGTCGCGCTCGGTCATTTCTCTTAGACGTCAAAATGCACGCGCGTCTTGAAGATGTGCGTTGCCGGCAGGTCGACGACCTCCGCCGCCGCCGTGTGGTCCCGAATCTTGTCCAATATCCCGCCGACCGCCGCCTTGCTCTCGGCGATGATCGTGAACCACACGTTGAACTCGTCGTCGCGTTCGTAGTTGTGCGTGATCTCCGCGAAACGGTTGATGAACGCGACCGTCTCGTCGACCTTGTCCTTTGGCACGCGCGCCGCGGCCAGCGTGCTCGTGTGGCCGAGCCCCCGGGGGTTGAACGACGGCCCGACGCGGCGGAATCGGCCGGCGGCATCCATCGCGCGGGCCCGGCGAAGCACGTCCGCTTCGTCAAGCCCGAGCGCGGCGCCAAGCTCGGCGAACGGGCGTTCTACGATCGGAATCTCCGCCTGCAAAGCGTTCAGGAGCCGGCGGTCGGCGTCATCCATCGGCGTCGCCCTCTCGTAGTGCCTCGGGCACGTGGACGCAGAACGGCTCGTCGCCGAGGTAGTCGCCGCTCAGCGCGTGCGCGCGGGCGCGGCAGCCGCCGCAGACGTTGTGGTATTCGCACACGCCGCACTTGCCGTGATAGGCGGCGGCCGCCCGGACTTCACGGAAGACCGGCGACGTCTCGTACAGTTTTCGGAAATCGAAGCCGGCCTCGCGCACGTCGCCGCAGGGGACGTCGAGGAAGCCGCAAATCTGAAGCACGCCGCGGTGCGACACGAACACAAAGCCCTGCCCGCCCAGGCAGCCCCGCGTCGTCGCGAGCCGGCCGTGCGACTGTGGCGTCACCGTTCGCCCTGCCGCCGTTTCGCGCTGGCGCAGCACGCGATAGTAGTGCGGCGCGCACGTCGGCTTGATCGGAATGCTCTGCTCCCGGTTCTTGTCGTAGATCCAGTTCAACGTGCGTTCGTAGTCCTCGGCGGAGATGGCCTCGTCCTTCAGCGCGACGCCGCGGCCGACGGGCACAAGCATGAACACGTCGAACGCCGCGGCGCCGAGTTCCATCGCCAGATCGAGAATCGCCGGAAGTTCCGCGAGGTTCCGCCTCGTGACCGTCGTGTTGATCTGAAACTCGATGCCGGCGTCGCGCGCGTGTCCGATGCCGGCGAACGCCGCGTTGAACGCGCCGGGCACGCCGCGGGACGCGTCGTGCGTCTCGGCCGTCGCGCCGTCGAGGCTGATGCTGATTCGCTGAATGGCGGCCCCCTTGATCTGCCGCGCCGTTCCCGGGTTGATCATCGCGCCGCACGGCGACATCGCCACGCGGAGCCCGCGCCCGGTCGCGTGCCGGGCGAGGTCGTAGACGTCGCCGCGCGACATCGGCTCGCCGCCGGTGAGGATCAGAATCGGCGACGCGAACGACGCAATGCCGTCGATCAGCCGCATGCCTTCTCCCGTGGAGTGTTCGCCGGCGTAGTCCTCGTCGCGCGCGGCGCCGCGGCAGTGGGCGCAGTTCAGCGGACAGCGCCGCGTGACTTCCCAGGCGACGATTCGGAGCGTTGGGGCGGGATCGCCCGTCACGAGCCGCAGCCCTCCGGGGTGATGTCGATTTCTTTGTCGGTCAGGTAGCACGCGGGCTCGGCCGCCCAAACGTCGCCCGTCACCGCCTCGGCCCGCGCCCGCAGATTGCCGGCGCAGGCGTCGAGGAACCGGCACGCCGCACACCGGCCTTTCACGTGCTTGTGCTTCTCCTTCAGCTTCGCCATCAGCGGGTCGGACAGGTCCTGCCAGATCTCGCTGAACGGCCGCTCGCGAACGTTGCCGAACGAGTGGCGCCGCCAGAACTGGTCCGCATATACGCTGCCATCCCAACTGACGCAGCCGATGCCCACGCCGCTGCTGTTGCCGCCGTTCCGGCGGAGAAGTTCGAGCACGCGGTCCGCGCGCGGGTCCTCGTCGCGCTGCATCCTCAAGTAGAGGTACGGGCCGTCGGAGTGATTATCCACGGTCAGAATCTCTTTCGCAAGGCCGCGTCGGTGCAGGTCGGCCGTGCGGTCGATGATGAGGTCCACGGCCCGGCGGGTCTCGTCGTGGGTCAGGTCGTCGGCAGCCAAATCGCTGCCCCGGCCCGTGTAGACGAGGTGGTAGAAGCAGGCGCGCGGAATCTCATCGGCCTCGATGAGGTCGAAGATGCCGGGGATGTCGGCGGCGGTGTGACGGCTGATCGTGAAGCGGACGCCGACTTTCACGCCGGCCCGCTTGCAGGCGCGGATGCCTGCGAGCGCGCGGTCGAAGGCGCCGTCCACGCAGCGAAACGCGTCGTTCGTCTCGCGGAGGCCGTCGAGACTGACGCCCGCATACGCGATCCCGGCCTCCTTGAGCCGCGCGGCCGCGGCGTCGTCGATCAGCGTGCCATTGGTGGAGATTGCGGCCCGTATGCCGCGCTCGGCGGCGTGCGCGGCGAGGTCGTAGAGGTCGGGCCGCGTCAGCGGCTCGCCGCCGGAGAAGAGGATCACGGGCGAGCCGAAGCCGGCGAGGTCGTCGATCAGTGCCCGGCCCTCGTCGGCCGTCATCTCGTCGCCCGCGGGCGCGTCGTCCGAGTGCGAGTAGCAGTGCATGCATTTCAGGTTGCAGCGGCGCGTCGCGTTCCACACCACGACCGGCCGCCGGTCCGGCGCCGGCTGAGCGGACCGCTCCCTGCCGTGCCCGTAGCGCAGCGCATCCGACCGTTCCGTCGTGTCGCAGTAGAGCTTCGAGATGCCGATCATTGCGCGTGCTCCCCGCCGTTCGTGTGACTCTCGCGGAGGCCCGTGATGGGATGGTGGAGGATTTTCTTGACGATGCCGCGGGTCAGTTGATCGATCTGTTCGAGCTGCTCCGGCGTGAAGTGCTTCGCCACGCGCTCGATCTCCGTTCGGCGGATCGTCTCGACGACCGAGATCATGTCCCGGATGGCCGGGACGATTTCGAGCGACTTGTGCCATCGCCTGAACGCATCGAGTTCCTTTTCGATGAGGCCCTCGACCTGTGGCGTGGCGGTGCCGCGGCGGGTGAGGTTGCGGTCGGCGACGGCGCGGAGGCCGTCGATGTCGCAGAGCGAAACGCCCTCGATCCCGGCGACGGCCGGGTCGACGTTGCGCGGCACGGCGAGGTCGATCATCAGGGCCGGCCGCCGGGGCGCAATCTCGTGCATCATTGCTTCGGTGATCAGGGGGTGCGGGGCGGCGGTCGACGTGATGACGAGGTCGGCGTCTGCAACGGCGCCGGCCAGTTGCTCGAACGGCACGGCCTTGCCGCCGAGTCTTTCTGCAAGCTCACGAGCTCGGCCCTCGGTCCGGTTGGACACGGCCAGTGCCGCGCCGCGGTCGGCGAGGTGCGACGCGGCGAGCGTGGCGATCTCGCCCGTCCCGACAACGAGGACCCGCCGGTCGCGGAGTTCGCCGAGCGTCTGTTGGGCGAGTTCGACCGCGGCCAGGCCGACGGACACGGCTCCGACGCCGATATCGGTCGCCGCGCGGGCCCTCTTGCCGATCCGGAACGCGGAGTGGAGCAGTTTGTGAAGCACGACGGAGCAGCCGCCGACGCCGCACGCGATCCGGTAAGCATCCTTCACCTGGGCGAGGATCTGGGCTTCGCCCTTCACCATCGATTCGAGCCCGGCGGCGACGCGGTAGAGGTAGCGGACGGCGGCGGCGTCGAGGCGGACCTGAAACAGGGCGGGTTCGAGCCCGTTCGCATTGCGGATTCGGATCAGCTCCCGGATCAGGGCGTCGGCGAACTCGGCCGGGGCGCCGTCTTCTGCCTGCCGCGCGTACAGCTCGGTGCGGTTGCACGTGCTCAGGAGCATGGCCTCGGCCACGTCCGGCCGGGCGAGGAGTTCTCCGAGGGCCTCCTCGCATTCGGCGCGTCCGAAGGCCAGGCGCTCGCGCACCGCGACCGGGGCGGTTTCGTGGTTGATGCCGATCATGACGAGACGCATCGTGATGGCTCCTGAGCGCACGACCAGCGCTGCCCGTACTGTAGCGCAACGCCCGTCATGACTCAAGCTCGGCGATGGCGGCATCGTCAGGAGTAGCTGTGGAGCGCGCTTGCGAGCTTCGGCAGGATGTTGACGAGGACGAACGTAGTGATGAGCGCGAGGAACGCAAGGACGTGGGCCGGTGTCGCGAACCGGCGATGCGGGGCGGACCGCCGGCAGTGGAAGTAGACGAGGTACAGCATCCACGTGATCAGCGACCACGTCTCCTTGACATCCCACGACCAATACACGCCCCAGGCTTGTTCGGCCCACAGTGCGCCGGAGAGCATGCCGAACGTCATCAGGGGGAACGCGAGCACGAGGATTCGGTAGACGGCCGCGTCGTGATCATTTGCCGGCGGACGGCCGAGCAGAAGCCGGCGGCCCTGCGCGGCCGCGGCCAACACGAACGCGACGGCGGCGAGAGCGTAGGAGATCATGTAGGTCGTGACGTGCGGGACGAACCAGTGCGATTGCAGAGCGGGCATTCGGCGCCAGAAGGCGTCGGCATCCATGAAGAGCGTCCCGAGGAGCGGCACGGCCGATGCGAACGCGAAATAGGCCGCCGTCCAGAGGAGCCTGTCGCGGAACGCCAACAGCACGTAGAGCGGGAAGAAGCAGCACGCGAGGAACGTGAGGACGTGGTACATGTTGCCGAGCGGCGGATTGCCCGCGGCAAGCCAGTTGGCAAGGATGAGCGCGGCATTGACGAGCCACGCCGCCGCGAACACGGCCAGGCCCGGCTTGCGCCGTCGCAGGAGCAGCGCGAGGAAGGCGAGCGCGTAACCGGCCAGCGCGCTCCGGAGCAGCAGGCGAATGGTCCATTCCGTGCTCATGGCGTTCGCCTCCCGCGCAGCCAGCACATCGCGGTCACGCCGATCAGGGTGCACCAGATGCCGGCGATGACGATCCCGCGGCCGGGGTCGCGGCGCGCGAGGAGCGTGACGCCCCGCTGTCCCGCCCGGTCGTCGTAGTCCATCAGGTAAAGCCGCCAGCCGTTGTGCGTCACCGGATGATTGACGGCCAGCATCGCCTCGTCCGGCTCGTCGTCGTCCTCGTCCTCATAGATGAGCAGAACGGCCTCGTAATGTTTGTCCACCGGCCGCTGCTCGAGGAGCCAGCCGTTCTTGAGACCGCTCTGCACGACCCATTCCCCATTGCTTCGCAGTTGGCCCACGTCGAGGTTCCCGGCCGGCCCGAGATCAATCTCGCCCGCGTCCGGCAAGCGGACGACCCGCACGAACACGTACTCGGTTCTCTCCTCGCCGTCGTGCATCGAGACCTCTGGCCGGTAGAGCGCGTAGTCGGGATCGTACCGTTCGACCTTCAGGCTCTTGACCGTGAAGCCGAATTCGAGATCGATGCGGTCCGCCTCGTCGCGGCCGAGGTATCGGACGGCCTGCTCTCCGCCGACCGGCATCCGGAATTGGGCTTTTGTTTCCCTGAGATGGCCGAGGAACCCGCCGAGAAGGATGGCCGCCGCGCCGAGATGGGCGAGCCAGAAACCGATTTGGCGGAGCGCGGGCCGACGACGCACACTGCACACGACGAGCGCCGCGGCGAGGACGGCCATCAGGCCGATGAAGGCGGGCGTGCGGAAAACGACGGCCTGCGCCCCTCCGGCGATGGGAACCGCTCCTGCGAGCAGAAAGCACACGATCACGATCATCACGGGGATTATGACGCGCACTCGTCAGGTCTCCGCTGCAGCATCCAGTTCGATTTCGAACAGCAGATCGTCGCGGCAAATCACGTTGTGCGTCATGACGACCGGGACCGGCGGCAGGGCGTGTTCGGTACAGTAGTCGGTCAGTGCGGGCACGTCTTCGGCGTGTCGGAAGAAGGCGACCTTCCGCGTCACATCCTCCCACGACATTCGGCAGGAGCTGAGGATCGCCGCGACGACCTCCATCGTGCGCGCCACCTGCGCGGCCACGTCGCCTGCGTGGACGGTCTCGCGGCCGGGCCCGATGCTGGCGGTGCCGGAGACGAGCAGGTGGCGGTGTCCGGGAACGGCCACCTCGACGGCGCGGCTGAACGAGCTGCCGTAGTCGGCCGCGCTGCATTGGAGCGGCGACGACACGCCGCGCACGGAGACCGATCCGTCTTTGTCGCGGATCGCGAGCGCGCCGGCCATGAGCGCGGCGCCGGCCGGGTTCGCTCCGCCGATGCCCGTGCTCGCGGGCAGCAGCCCGTCGAACAGGCCCCGCTCGGTGAAGAACAGGTTGCGCACCTCGTTGAAGGGGCCGTACCAGTCGAGGATGTGGTCGAGGTAGAACCACGTGCGGATGACGTCGGTGAGGGCCATTCCCGCCTCGGCGAGCGCCCCCTCGGCCTGGTCGAACACTTCCCGGGCTTGATCGGTCCGCGGCTTGCGGGGGTTGGCCGTCAGGCCGCCGAGCCGGCAGCATCGGGCGTGGCTGGTGTCGAAGACGCTTCCGACGACGCGCCCGTCGCGGCGGATGCGAGCGACGTCCACGCCGGACACCGCGGCGACCTGCGTGCCGACGAGTTCGCACCGTTCGCCGCTGCTCCCGAGCAGCCAGGTCAGCGGCCACTCGATCTCGCCGACCGCCTTCGCCAGGGCGCGGATCCCGGCCCCGTCGGTGTCGGGCGTGCCGAACACTTCCTGATGAACGACGACGGCCGTTTCCTCGCGCAAAACGTCGGCCAGATGCTCGAACGCCAAGTGCGGGTCCTTGCCCTTCTCGGGCACGACCGTGATGAAGAGCTCTTCCAGCCCGTCGGCCTTCAGGCGGGACAGGTGCAAGCCCGGTGCGATGCGTGTCGTGCGCTCCAAAGCGATGTCTCCTCTGGGAGTGATGCGCAGCCGGCCGGCTACTGCGACAGGATGAATTCAACCAGGTCCGCGATTTGTTTCTTCGACAGCTTCGATGTAATGCCGTGCTTGTCGTCTGCGTTGAACTTCGTGAGCATCTCGGTCATCGTGACGGCGCGGCCGTCGTAGAGGAACGGAGCAGTCCGCCAGACCTCGACGAGGGTCGGCGTGTCGAGCTCTTGTTCCGCCTCGCCGCCCGCGCCCGTGCCGACGTTGTACTTTTTCAGGTCCGTGTAGAGCGGCGAGGGATGGCAGTGGCCGCAGCCGGCCTTCGTGAAAACCTTCTCGCCGCGCCTGGCGGCCTCGCTCAGCTTGCCGTCAACGAGATACGGGCTGGCGACGGGCCGGACCGACTTCAGGTATTCGTCGATGTCGGCCGCGTCTTTCTCGGGCCGCACGACGAACTGAATGTGCTTGATGCCCGCGCGGACGGCGGTCTCGGCCTTGTCGCGCACGCCGGTGATCATGACGGGCGGCGTCTTGTGCGAGAGGAGCAGGCTCTTGGCGTTCTTCGGGTTGCCCATGCCGTCGTTGAGGAGGTCCCAGTTGAGGCCGTCGGCCCGGACGTCCGGATGGCAGCTCGCGCAGCTCTGCCATTTCTGGAAGCACATGTCGCCGTCGTTGAAGAGCATCTCGCCGCGGCGGACGGCGGTCAGCTTGCGTTTCGGCCCGAGGGCGATGGTGCTCAGCCGCTTTGACGGAACGGGTTCATCAAGCTTCAGGACGGCCACGTCGTCGGTGAAGTACTGGGCGACGTAGGCGGTGTTCCCCGAGACGGCGAGGCCGCGCGGCCCGTTGCCTGTGAGACCGATGCGCTCGCGCAGGCCGACGAGGAACGACAGGTCGTCGCGGACGGCGACATCGCGCGGCTTCTGTCCGGCGGCCGCTAGCTTCGCGAAGAGCTCGGCGGCGTCTATGACGCTGATCTCGTGCGTGCCCGCGTGCGTCGTGAGAATCTTCTTGCCGTCTGGCGTGCAGGCGACGGCCCAGGGGTTGGCGGCGCCGATGTCGACGTCGTCGAGCAGCACGGTCTCGCGGAGGGCCTTCTTTGCAAGGTCGATGATGCTCAGCGCGTTTGTGTTCATCCAGCCCCGTTCGAGCTGCGTGGTCGGCACGTGGTAGCGGGCGAGTGTGTGCGTGACGAAGGCGTGATTGCCGTCGGGCGAAATGGCGCAGCCTCGGACGCCGGTGGCGCCGTTCGGAAGCTGCACGCTTGCGGAGACTTCCTTCGCGGCCACGTCGATCAGGCTCAACTCCGCCGCGACGTAGGCGGCGTCCGCCCGTCCCGCCGGCAGATGATTGGCCACGACGAGCGTCTTGCCGTCCGGCGAAACGGCCAGTGCGACCGGCTCACGGGAGACTGGAATCCGCACAACATCGACCGACGAGGCCTTCGGCCGTGTCGTGTCGATCAGGTACACATTGTTGTCGAAGCGATTGCAGACGACGAGCGTCTTGCCGTCGGGCAGGAAGAGGGGCGACATCGGCGTGTGGCCGGTGGGCCAGGTCCCGGCGCTCTTGCCCGTCTGGACGTCGAACATCTCGGCGACGCCCTTCGGGCCCGCGCACGTCACCACGAGCCGCGTGCCGTCCGGGGTGAGCGTCAGGCCAGTGGGCGGCGCAGACGTTCGCAGGATTCGCGTGATGCGCCCGTTCGCCGCGTCGACGACGGCCACTTGCTTCGCCGTGGCTTCCGCGACGCAGAGCGTCTTGCCGTTCGGGGAAACCGTCAACGCGACGGGCGACAAGTAGTTCTCGCCGGCCGGGCAAACAGCCGCACCGAGCAAGACAAGAACGCTGGCGAACACAGCGGCCAGCGGATCACGAACAGTTCGTCCACTCATGGGCATCCTCTCAATCCGTCCTGATGGCTACAGCGCATTATAGCGCGGTGTCGAGCAAATGCAGCGAAATTCCCCCGTCCCTCCCGAAAAATCCATCCGCCGGCGATGTGTGGCGAAGGGCAGCCCAAAAACGCCAAGCCGTCGGGCGGCAAGGCCCCCGAATCGGCCCGACTGGGCGCCGGTCACGCGGAAACTGGGGATGATGCAGCGGCGCCGCGGCTTGCTTTGCCGGCGCAAAATGGCGATACTGGTATCGTGTGAATCCGGTTACGACGTGAAAGGAGCGGCAAATGGCAGCGACGGGCGTAGGTTTCGTGTTGGTGATACCGATTCTCCTGTTCCTCGCGGCGCTGTCGGTGGCGTTTCCCAGCGCCGCATTCAAGATCCTCGGGGGAAGTCTTCTCACGGTCGCGTTCCTCGCGCTCTTCTGGGTTGGCGCTCAGCGGCAGGGCCGCGTGCGGGCGAGGGCCGTGGCGCCCGCTCAAGTCGCGCCGATCGAGGCCGATGTGCAGGAAGAGGGTGCGCCGGCTATCGAGATCATAGAAGAATAGAGCCGCAACATATCGCTCTTTGAGGAGGGCGCATTTGCAGCCGCGCTGGATTTTTCTCGCCGAGTTCGCCGTTGTTGCGTTCGAGAGCTTCGCGTTCCTCGCCATCGGCTGCCTCCTGTGCAAGCGGCACAAGTGGGCGTATTACGCGTGCATCATCGTCGGCGCGGGCTGTGTGTTTTACCGCGTCCTGACCTCGACCTACCCGCAGCGTTTCTACATTCCGCTGCCTTACCTCGTCATGGCGGGCGTGATCACGCCGGCGGGCTTCCTGCTGCTCGCCGCGGCGCTGGCGCCCGCGAAGAAGAACTCCCGCCAGCGGATACTCATCGGTGTCTTCTCGGTGGTCCTGACGTATTACGTGTTCTGCGACGTCGGCTATCTGCTCGTGAAGGGCGCCGAGATCGCGCGGCTGGCCGGACAGTGGGAGCACGAGACGATGCGGCAGTCGCGGATTTACACCTGCGGGCCGGCCGCGGGCGCCGCGCTGCTCCAAGCCTGGGGGCTGATGGTCCGGGAGGGCGAGCTGGCCTTTGCCGCTCGCACGTCTTTCCGCGGCACCGAACTGCCGCGGCTTGCCGACGCCATCCGCTTCTTCGGCCGCTACAAGCCGCTGACGGTCAAGATAAAGTCGGTCACGTTCGACGAGCTCTACGAGATGAACCGGCCCGCGGTACTGCTCGTCGAGAAGGGCCGCCTCCGCCACGTCGTCACGTTGCTCAAGATGAACGACGGCAAGCTGAAAATCGCCGACCCGAGCAACGGGACCCGCGAGCTCTCGATAAAAGAGTTCTGGCGAATCTACGGATGGGACGGCCGCGCAATCGTCGCCTGGCGCGATCCCGACTTCCCGCGGCTCTCGCACGAGCCGCCCGAGCCGTTCCTTCACCGTTGACGTGCCCCTCTCCGCCAGGGCCGCATTTCAGCTTGACAACGCCGGTTTTTGGCGGATAATCACGTCAATCCGGCGGAGAAGCCTGCATGATTTGTCCGGCATGCCGCGAAGAAATGATAGTCGTCGAGTACAAGAAAATCGAGCTCGACATTTGTGTCGCCTGCCGCGGAGTCTGGTTCGATGCCGACGAACTCGGGCTGTTGCTCGGCTCGCTCGACCTGTCGGCCGATGGGATCGGCCGGCCGCTGGAAGAGAAGCCGAGCGAAGAGCCGCGGAAATGCCCCTACTGCCGCGGTAAGATGGATAAGATTCTGATGGGGACCGACGAAGCCGTCGTGATCGACAAATGCAAGAAGGGGCACGGCCTCTGGTTCGACGGCGGCGAACTCGATACTGTGATCGCCGGGCTGAAGAAGGCCTCGACCGATGCCGGCGCCGAGGTCGGCTCGTTCCTCGGCGATGTGCTCCTCGCCGGCGATGACACCGTAGAAAATGGAGAATAGAAATGGGACTGAACATGCTCGCTGTGGCGATGGGCGCATTGGGAATCGTGTTGATCGTTGCCGGCGTTCTCGCCGTTATCGTCCTGCTCTGGCTGATGGGCGCGTACAACGGCCTCGTCCGGCTTCGCAACCAGGTGAAGAACGCGTGGGCGCAGATCGACGTCCAGCTCAAGCGGCGGTGGGACCTCATCCCCAACCTCCTCGAGACGGTGAAGGGCTACGCCGCACACGAAAAGGAGACGCTTCAGAACGTGACCGAGGCGCGCAACATCGCCCAGGGCGCCGCGGGCAAGGGCGTCGCCGCGCAGGCCGAGGCCGAGTCGGGCCTGGTCGCCGCGCTCAGCCGCCTCATGGTCGTCGTCGAAGCCTACCCCGACCTCAAGGCCAACCAGAACTTCCTCGCGCTCCAGGAGGAGCTGACGTCGACCGAGAACAAGATCAGCTTCTCGCGCCAGTTCTACAATGACGTCGTGATGCGCTTCAACACGCGCACCGAGGTCTTCCCCACCAACATCGTCGCGGGCATGTTCAACTTCAAGCAGGCCGAACTGTTTGAGCTCAAGGACGAAGCCGCCCGCGAAGCCCCGAAGGTGGAGTTCTAGAAGTCTGGCCGAAAACCTCATGACGCGAAAACAAGTGGTCGAAGAACGCACTGAATTGGCGGTTTCGCGGCATCCCATTTCCCGATTCCGGCGGTGTTGGCGCTTTCCGGCCGGGCTTCTAGGGCGGTAGATCCACGCAAGTCAGTCGTCATGGCGCGCCGGACCAGGGAGTGGCCGACCGGAAGCCCGGGCGGGCAGAAAGCAGGCACCACGCCGCGCCGGACCAGGGGGTGGCGCTGGATAGCACATATTCGACACAAGCTGCGCGACGTAGCGCCGCCACTTCCTTGCCAAGTCGCGGAGCGACGGCAGAACTCAGCCCACAGCGCAAGCTCTGCGAAAACGACTTCCGTAGTCGCGGAGTGACGCTGGAACACGCGCGGTTCTTCCGTAGTCGCGGAGCGACGGCAGAATTTAGCCCACAGCGTAAGCTGTGGGAAAACGGCCGCGTCATTAACCCCAGCCCCGGAGGGGCGAAAGACAAAGAACCGAGATGCGGCTGGGCGTCACACGCGCGCTTCTTCCGTAGTCGCGGAGCGACGACACCTTGCTTGGCATTATCTGAGGGAGGTGATGAGGAAGGCCGCGGCGGCGAGGCAGAGGAGGATGTGGGCGATGCTGACGCGTGCCCCGCCCGATGACGGCGTTTCGAGCGGCGGCAGGTCGCGCAATCCCTCGAGAATCACGCCGCCCGTCAGGCGAGAGAGCCTGCCCGCCGCCGACGCGTCGCCGGCCGGGCGCCACTCCGGCCCGTAGCCGACCGTCACGTGCCCCTCGCCGAGCACCTCGCCCGTCTTTGCATCGCTGATCTTCGCGACGTATGTGCCCCGCTTGCCGCCGTCCGCCGAGCAGTCATACCGCTGCCGGCCGGCCTGACGCATCTCAATCTTGCTGACGCCGCCGGCGGGGGAGAAGACCGAAGCGACGAGCCGCGCCTTGCCGAGCGGCCTGCCCGCGTTGGCCGTTATACTGAAGCGGCCGCCCTCGAGCTCGAGCGAGACGGCGACCACGCGCTGTCGGGCGCTTCCGCCCGCCCAGAGAACGAGGTCAGTGAACAGCTTCGGGTCCGCTTTCGCCCATTCGGTCGCCCACTCGTCGAGCGACGTGGCGCATGCCACGATCCGTCCGAGGCCGCGGCGCCATTGGGCGATGACAGGCGCGTCGCCGATCACGAACATCGGCGGCGCTTCCGACCGCGCGGCCGTCAGCACGTAGCCCCTGATCGGGATCGGCGCGGGCATTTCGTCAGTGGTGCCGCCCGGCCCGCGCTCGACGCTGAACTCGCCCTCGCGGATGAGCGAGTCGGTGATCCGCCGCGTTTCGCGCGCCATCGCAGCGGGCAGCTCGGAAATGCTTTCGAGCGTGACGAATCGGCCCCCGGTCGCGCCGGCCGCCGTCTTGAGCGCCGCCAGCCCCTCGTTCATCGCCGCCTCGGTCGCGAGGACCGACAGCACGATTCCGGCCGCCTTCATTTGCTCGGAGATTGCCCGGCCGTCGAGCTTGTCCTGGCTGCGCCCGTCCGAGACGAGGATGATGTGGCGCTTCAGGTCCGACTTCACGAGGATGGCCCGGGCCGCGTCGAGCGCCGGCCCGATGTCCGTCCGGCCCGACGGGAAGATGCGGCCGGCCGCGGCTCGCAGCTTGGCGGGGCCGCCGGGCGCACGCGCGTTCAGGCGCTCGAGGAGCACCTCGGGCCGCTGGTTGAACGCGACGACGCCGAGTTCGTCGGGCCGCTTGCCGGACCGGGCTCCGAACTCGGTGCCGGCGCAGAGCACGGCCTCGCGCACGAACTCGATCTTCTGCCGCCCGCCGAGCATCGCGGCCATGCTGCCCGAGCGGTCGGCGACGATGACGGCCGACGTCGGCTTGCCGGCCTTCCGCTCGGGGTCGACGTCGACCGGCAGGAGCGCGGCGAGCGGCGTTTCGGCGTATCCGCCGGGGCCGAACGAGTTCCGCCCGCCGAACACGATCAGCCCGCGGCCGGCGTCGAGCACGAGCCGCCGCACCCACTCGATGCGTTCGGCTCGGAGTGTTTTCGCGGGCACGTCGTCGAGCACGATCACGTCGCTCGCGAGCATCTCGTCGTTCGTCGCGACGAGGGCCTCGGGGCTGGTGCGCCGCAGCGTGATTGCCGCGCTCCGCTCGATGATGCCGGCGAACTTCGGCGCCTCGCCGCTCGATACGTACGTGACGTTCAGCTTGCCGCGCACCCTGACCGCGGCCGAGGCGGAGTCGTTCTCGGACGTCGAGTCGCCCTCGCACAGGAGCCGCGCGGTCAGCGTGTGGAGCCCTGGCTTGGCGGCCCGGACGCGGCGTGCGAGCACGATCTGCCGGCCGATCACATCGATGGATTCCGGGCGGGCGAGCTCGCGGCCGTCGAGCAGCAGGATGAGCTTGCCGCGCATCGGTTTCGTCGCGCCGGCCAACACCTCGAAATCGACGTCTTGCCCGGCGGCGACGGCGGACGGAGCGCGAACCGCCTCGATCCACGCGTCTTTTTCCGGCGCGGTCAGCAGCGTGAGCGAGTGGACCGGGCGGCCGAGCGCGGCGGCCCGCGCGGCCGCGTCGCCGACGTTCTCGCGGCCGTCGGTCAGCAACACGATGTCGCCGGCGGCTCCCTCGGGGAGCAGCGCGGCGGCCGTTGCGAACGCGGCCTCGATCGACGTCCCGCTCTGGTCGATGCCGGCCGGCGCGGGCAGTCTTGCCGGCAGTTCGGCGACCGGTGTCGGGGGCAGCAACACGGCGGCATCCCGGCCGAACGCGACGACCGCGATGCGGTCGGCCGGCCGCATCTGCGCGGCCGCGGCCCGGATTTGCGGGAGGAGGGCGGCCGGTGCATCGCGTGCGCTCGCGGAGACGTCGACAATGAAGACGCGGAGCGCCGAGCCCCTGCTCACGAACACGCCGGCGAGCGCGACGACTATCAGCATGGCCGAGAGGGCGGCGCCGATGCCGGCGAGCGCGCCCCGCCGCCGCCCGCGCGTGGCCAGGAACCAGGCGCACAGCCCTGCAACGGGCGCCAGCAGCAAGAGGCCTGTGTGTTCAACGGATAACATTGGCCGGCCCGAGCGCGGTTTTTCTGCGGCAATCTGGACGCGGCATAGTATACTATTATTGTTCACGAGTTTTCAAAGAAAGGGTTCGGTATGTCCGAGGGCAGACGAGCCGCGTCGGAGGAGATCGCGCGGAGGGCGCAGCGCCGCTCGAGGTTCCAGGCGGCCTGGGCCGGAATCAAGACCATCTTCACGTTTGCGCTGCTCGCGGGGCTTTGCGGCTTCGCCTACGGAATGTGGGAGGAGGTCGGCGCCGCGCCCGACAAGTATGCCGCCCGCGTTCCCGACGAGGACATGGGGTCGCTCCGGCACTGGTCTGCGAAGGCTGGCATTCTCATTGCGAACCTGCGTGGTGGCAGGGCAGAGCGGTCCGCCCCCCACGACACGCTCGCAAGAGGCGGGGACCCGCGGCTGCGCCTTAGTTCCGAACCTGCGAACAAGGGCCTGGCAGAGCCGACGCAAGAGGAGCTCGACGCCTTGCTGCGCGAGCTCGACGCCCAAGCCGGGAAGTTCGACGACTCCGAATCTTTGGCCCCCGAACCAGGGTCCGAGGAGCCTGAGCCGAAGCCGCCGGCCCCGAAGCCCGAGCCGGTCAATCACGTCGGGCCGAAGCCGCCGCCGGTGGCCGAGCCGCGCGGGCGCAAGCTCCCGCCGAGCATGGACGCCAAGACGGCCGAGCTGCTCGAAAAAGCGCGCAATGCTCGCAAGACGGCGATGCAGCACTACCAGGGGGCGCGGCCCGAGGCGCCACCGAACGGGCGCGACGCCGCAACGAGACAGACGCTCGTGTACCTCAAGGCCGCGCAGAAATACTACGAGGCCGCGCTGAACGGCAAGATGAGCAGTGACGAGCGCAAGCGGGCCTCGGCCGAGATCACCAGCGTCCAGCGGCACATGTACTGGTGCCACAAGTTCCTGTCCGCTTGGAGAAGAGAATGAAGCTCCTCGTGGCAACGGCGATCTTCACCGCCGCGCTGCCGGCCGGCGCAGCTCTTGCCGCCGAAGATCAGCCGCCGCCATCGCCAATCAAGCGTCAGACAGCGAAGGCCGCGTATCAGCGGTGGGGCTACGTCGTGATGTCGGACAAGACGCGGCACGACGGCCTCGTCTACACCACACCCGGCAAGCGGATCCGGGTTCTCGACCGAAAGAAGAACGTCTACTGCGACATCAAGTGGCCGAGGATCGAGAGCATCGCTCAGATCCCGGACAAGGAGTGGACCGAGCAGGAATGGCGGTGGCTCGAGGGCGGGAACGACGCGAAGGTTTTCACCGACCGGTACTACGCCGCCGCGAAGTACCGCACCGTCATCACGCTCAAGTCGGGCGAGAAGATCGTCGGCGACGCCGTCGCGCCCATCTACGTCAAGGTCGAGAACAAGCTCCACCGGCTCGAGCTTCACAAGCGATCCAAGAGCCCGAAGCCGCTGCCGAAGAAGGACCTGCAGCCGCTCGTTTACATCAAGGCCCTTATGCTGACCGACAAGGAGCCCGAGAGAAAGACAAGCGGTAAGAAGTCAACCCCGAAGTTGGGCAAATGAACGACCTCCGATCAGTTGAGTATGGGCGTATAGGGCCTCTGGTTTTTGAGCACGGAGAAGACGACGTGGAGCAGCTTGTTGGCGACATGGCTCAA
>JBDREM010000239.1:0-3924 GCA_043819695.1 Planctomycetota bacterium | reverse complement strand
TCATTGATTTACGCTTCCATGGATCCGTCAATACTCACACACTTCGCGCCAGGCATCGATGAGCGTCTCTACGCTCTCCCAGGGCGTGTCGGGGAACAGGCAGTCGACCGGGGAGAGGATGAACCCGCCGCCCGGCTTCATGACCTCCATCGCGTGCTTCACCGCGGCGCGGATCTCGTCCTTCGTGCCGCTGCCGAGCGTGACGGCCGAGTTGATTCCGCCCAGCGACGCGACCTTGCCACCAAGCTTCGCCTTCACCGTGGCGAGGTCGTCCCCGCCCTGGACCGGGTCGATGTGCTGGTGCAGGTCGATGCCCATCTCGATGAAGTCGTCGAGGAGCGGCGTCACGCCGCAGCTCATCAGGTAGGTGAACTTGATCCCGGCCTGGTGCGCCATGTCGACGAGTTCGGCAAGCCGCGGCTTGATGAAACGCCGGTAGAGGGTCGGCGACCAGAACCGCGTCGTGTCGTACCACCCGCGCCTGGCGATCATGTCCACTCCCGCCTCGAGCAGCACCTCGGCCTGTCGCTTGTCAACGTAGTGGATCGCGTCCAGCAGCTCCTCGAAGAAGTCCGGCCGGTCCACCGCGGCCATGATGGCGCCCTCCACCCCGCAGAGCCATATCGCGGCGTCCGTCCCGTGCAGGCCGGACCCGACGACGATGCTGCCCTCCTCCTCGGCGAGCTTCTTCGCCTCCGCCGCCGCCTCCCGGCACTCCGGCAGACGCGCCTCGTCGATGTCGCCGAGCACGTACCTCAGCGCCGGAAGGTCCTCGGGACCCGTGACGGCGTGCTTCACCGCGCGGGGCACGTTGAAGTCGTCAAAGAGCTGGACTTCCTCCGGCTGCCGGCACCAGCGGCCGTCCTCGACGTCGTCGGCCAATTTGACCGCCTGCGTGATGGTGCCCGCCGGGGTGGTGTACTCCTTGTGCAGGACGGTGTAGGGCATGTTGGCCGTGGGCGGTTCCTCCCACGACCGCGTGGTCACCTCGGGATGCATCGCGACCGGCGCCTTGGCGCCCAGGAAGTCGTCGACCCCCAAGCTGTGCCAGCGCTTCAGGCGCTCGACTCCATCCTTCCATGCCAGGTGTGGCGGCGGACGGAATCCGAAAAGGCGGAAATAGAGCGGAACGCGGTCGGCTTCCTCGCAGGATATCGTGCGCAGCAGTCTTTCTCGTGGATCCATGCGTCGGTCCTCCTTCTTACTTCGCCGGGGGCGCCGCCGGCGGGGGCGGGAGAATCGTGAAGCCGAGCTTGTCCTTGCCGTCCTTTTCGAAGAGGACAGCCACGCGGCCGTCCGGCAGCACGGCGATGTCGCTGTAGCCCGAAGGCCCCTGGTAGTACAGCAGCTTCCAGGGCCAGGTTTTCCCGTCGTCGTAGCTGCCCCGAAGCGTTCCCTGGGCACGTGAATTCGAGACTGCGGGCCCCGAATAAAGAATGAGGCCCGGCTCGTCGTCCTTGGGCCACGAATAACGGCGCAACGATGCCTGACACTGGGGCTCGACCAGCGTCTTGTCCCGGCGGAAGAGCTTCGGGTCGAAGGTCTCTCCCCCGTCGTGCGAGACGCAGACGCCGCGGTTGTTGAGCTGGACGCCGTGATTGCGGCTGTTGATCATCACGTCGCCGTTGGCCAGCTCGACCGCCTGGCATTCGTTCAGGCCCCCCGGCGAGACCGCGCCGATCTTCCAGTTCTCGCCGTTGTCGTCGCTGTAGATGATATGGCTGAAGTAGCTGCGGCCGATCGAGGAATCGCAGGGAACGATGACGCGGCCCTTGTGCTCGCCGCGCGCCAGTTGGATCGCGCCCGCGCCGGGGCCGGTGGCGTACCAATGCCACTCCGGCTTCTTGGCCTGCTTGGTGATCTCGCGCGGCTTGCTCCACGTCTTGCCGTCATCGTCGCTGTGGGTGACGAAGACTCTTCGCCCCGCTTCACCGGCGCCGTGCGCATTCCAGCAGGTGAGCAGGAGGATGCGCCCGCTCTCGAGGACGACGGGACACGGGTTCCCGGACGTGCATCGCCCCTGATCGAGAACCTTGATCTCCGGCCCCCACGTCTTGCCGTTGTCGCTGCTTCGCCGCAGAACGATGTCGATGTCGCAGTTGTCACTGCCGGCATCGCGCCGCGCTTCGGCGAAGGCCAGGACGGTGCCCTTCTTCGTGACGAGCAGCGCCGGGATGCGGTAACGCAAGGCCATGCCCGGCTCCTGCGACGGTCTGCCGGATCCTTCGAAGATCACCTCGATGGGGGCGGCTCGTTTGAAATCGGTCGTCAGTTTGTCACTGAACTTCTCCGCCGTCAGCTTCATGCTCTTGATCTTGATGGTGGTCTGCAACGCATCGAACCAGAGGTGGAGGTTGGCATCGGGATCGATCGGCTGTTCGTTGAGCTTCTTGTCGTCGTAGTAGAAGGAGAGCTTGTCGCCGACGCGCTTGACGGCCATCGAGTGAAGGTTCCCGTCGAACGGGTTCTTGTCGGTGGGCGCCGAAAAGGGCTTCAATGGCAGGGCCGTCTTCCTGTTACTCAGCAGGACGGGGCTGCCGGTTTTCCAAAAGCAGAAGGAGCCGCGATTGCTGATGGTGATACTCGGGAAACGCCACCCCGGCCTGCCGGCGGCGCAGGAGAAGACGACCCTGAACTCGCAGTCGCCCAGCGCCGACTTGCCCGTTGTGAAGCGCGCATAGTTCGCACGACCTCCGGCCTGTGCCGTAGAGACATGGAAGCCGTCGACGGTTTGCCCGCCGCAACCGACGTGGTCCTTCGCGACCTCCGTGGCCCCGGGGGTAAGCGCCTCCTTGTTCAGCACGCCGTCCTTGATGACCCACAGCTCCTCGGCGGCGGTCGCGTCCGACAGGCCGAGCAGCGCGATGGCGACCAGGATGAATAGTGATGTTGTCATGATCTTCTTCATGGTCTTTTCCTTATCTGCGTTGCGTTCGCTACTGCCCGATATTCTCCTGCGGACCGGCGTACTTCTCGAGGAGCGCGGGGATATCCTCGGCCTTGTCGAGCGGATACGCGTAGAAGCGGCCGGGGTCGAAGAAGGCCCGCCCGCAGACATGGATGGGCCCCCGCGTACCACGAAAGATGCTTCCCGACTCCCCGACCGTGATCGTCCGGTCCGACCCGGCGATCGGGCCGTCGACGTTCTGGAAGAAGCTGTTCTGCACGACCATGTTCGTGCCGAGCAACACGCGGTGCGAGCAGGAGTTGATGTTTTGCAGATAATTGTTGTAGTAGTGTGCGCGGAGCACCTGGCCGGCCGCCGGGGACCGCATGCTCACGTCGCGGAACCAACTGTGGTGGAGCGTGATCTGAGCGGTCACCTTGTTGTCCCAACCGACGCCGAAGGTCTTGTTGTGATGGCTGAAGACGCACCACGAGACCGTGAGGTACGTGGTGCCGGCCCGGCTGTCCAGGCACCCGTCTCCGTGCCGAGAAAAGTGGCAGTGGTCCACCCAGACGTGGTGGGCGTTGTCCATCTGCAGGCCGTCGTAGTCGTTCGTCTGACCCATCCAGTCGCCCTTCACATAGGTGTCGCGGATGGTCAGGTTGCGCAGGATGACGTTATGCATACCGGGCCCGATGAAGAACCCGCCGTTGACGATCTCGGCGGTCTTGCCGACGCCGATGATCGTCTTGTCGGAGGCGATGTGGATCTCCTTCGTCGTCAGATGCTCATAGCGCGTCTTCGGGTTCTTTTTCTCCGTGATCTTGATCTGTCCCTTCACGCGGATGATGTACGGCTCTTTCATCAGCGCATACTTCTCGAGATCCGCCTGGTTCGTGACCGTGACGACCTTGCCGCCGGCGCCGCCGGTCGTGCCGTTCTGCCCCATCGCATCCACCGAGGCGAACCCCGTGGGCCGGTCGGACCACTGACGCGCGGCCTCCTTCCCGGTGGCCGGCACGGCACGCCGCGCCCCC
>JBDREM010000238.1:0-5216 GCA_043819695.1 Planctomycetota bacterium | reverse complement strand
ACGCGCGGCGGCGGGGCGGCGGCACCAGTTCTTTCGCGCACGCTTTCAGCTCGCGCCAGCTTCGTTGCCCGAAGCACGCCAGCTTCACGACCGGCCAGGGGTACCCCCTGGCAGCCGCGAGCGATGTGCCGGCCACTGCGGCCGCCGTCCGGGTTCCCTCGGTAGCCGCCACATCGCCAGCCCGCAGCCCCCCACCGCCCTCGGGGGGTACTATGTACCTGCGCTGTTCCGCGGCCGAACAAGATGAAGCTTGACTATGGCGCGCGGGGCCGGTAGACTCAGAGCGTGTGAAAAAATCGTTTTGGTTACGGAAAAAGCTCCGTAACTCCAGTGTTTGCGTGAGAAAAACGCCTCATTTGCGGCGTTGCGGCGATTAATTCACACGCTCTCAGAGGAAGTGGGTGCGGATGTCTGCCGGCGTAGCTTGCGGCTTGGAGGAGATCGCGATGTTGGCGTTCTTGGGACTGCCGGGCGGCGGCGAGTGGATAATCATCCTCATTATCGCCTTGCTCGTCTTCGGGCCGCGGCTGCCGGCGGTCATGCGAAGCATCGGGAAAGGCGTCGTCGAGTTCAAGAAGGGCCTGCGAGACGTCGAGGACGACGTGGACAAGGCCGTTGAAGAACAGCCGAAGAAAGAGCTCAAAGGCTAACTCGACTCCCCTTCCCCGCTTTCCGCGTTCGCTCGCTCCACGAAGAGCCTGACTTTTTCCGCATCTTTTTCGCCGGGCGCGGTCTCGACGCCGCTCGCGGTGTCGACGCCCCACGGCCGGACTGTCCGCACGGCCTCGGCGACGTTGCCGGGCGTGAGGCCGCCGGCGAGCAGCACGCGCCCGTGTTTCGCCGCCTTCCGCGCCAGCTCCCAGTCGATCGGCCGGCCCGTCCCGCCGCGCATTCCCTCCAGGCGCGCGTCAAGCAGATGAGCGTAAGCGGGGAAGCGGGCGAGTTGGGCGAGGTCGTCCTCGCTTCCGATGTGAAATGCCTTGATGACGCGGAGCCCTTCGAGGCCGCGGGCGAACGCCGCCGTCTCGGACCCGTGCAGTTGCACCGTCTGCGTGCCGAGCCTGGCCGCGGTCTCGATGACCTCATCGCGAGGGGCGTCGACGAACAGGGCGATGACGTCGACGCGCCCGCGGACGGCGTCGGCGATCTCGCACGCGCGGCCGATGGGAACACAACGGGGCGTCCCGGGCCAGAAGTTCAGCCCGATCATGTCGGCGCCGGCATCGGCCGCGGCGATTGCGTCTTCAATGCGAGCGATGCCGCAGATTTTGACTTTCACGGGCATCGGTTTCATGCCAGAAGAGCGGCTAGTCCGCCAGGTCGACCCGGTTCGGGCCGCGCTTGACCCGCCCGATAACGTATGCGCTGTGGCCCAGCCTTGCGAGTTGCCTGATGATGGACTGAGCATAGGTGGGTGGGACGACGAGGGCCATGCCGATGCCCATGTTAAACACGCGGTACATCTCGGCCTCGTCGACGTCGCCGAGGCGCTGGATCAGGCCGAAGATCGGCGGCTTCGGCCACGCGCTCTTGCTGACCCGGGCGCCGCAACCTCTCGGCAGCACGCGCGGCAGATTCTCGACAATGCCGCCGCCGGTAATGTGAGCGATGGCCCGCACCCCCGCCTTGATCTTGTAGTGCCTGAGGAGCGAATGTATGGCCCGGACGTAGATGAGCGTCGGCCGGAGCAGCTCGTCGCCGAGCGTGCAGCCAAGCTCGTCGACCCGCTCGTTCAGCTTCAGGCGGGCATCGTCGAGCAGCACGCGGCGCGCGAGCGAGTATCCGTTCGAGTGGAGCCCGCTCGACGCAATCCCGACGACGTTATCGCCGGGCCGGACTTTGCGGCCGGTGATGAGCTTCGAGCGCTCGACGATCCCGGCCGCAAAGCCGGCGAGGTCGTATTCGCCCTTCTTGTAGAAGCCGGGGAGTTCGGCCCGCTCGCCGCCCAGCAATGCGCAGCCGGCCTCGACGCAGGCCCGCGCGATGCCCCGAACGACGGCGACCTGCGTATCGTTCGGCACGCCGGAAAATGCAATGTAGTCGAGAAAGAACAGCGGGCGGGCGCCGTTCGTGATCAGGTCGTTCACGCTCATCGCGACGAGGTCGACGCCCACCGTGTCGTGCGCCCCCGTCTTGAACGCGACCTTGAGCTTCGTGCCGACGCCGTCGGTGCACGCGACAAGAACCGGGTCCTTGTACTGCTTCCCGAACAGCGACCCCGTCTGCTTCAGGGCGATCTCGCCTGCGAACCCGCCGGCGGCGGAGATAACGTCGGGCCCGTGCGTGCGCTCGACGGCCGAGCGGATCGCGCGAACGAACGCCTCGTTGGCGTCGATGTCCACGCCCGATTCTTTATACGTCTTGCCCATCAGCTTCCCCGTACGCCGCCGATGCCGGCCGACTCGTCGAACCCGCACATCAGGTTCAGGTTCTGGATCGCCTGCGAGCAGGCGCCCTTCAGCATGTTGTCGATGGCGCAGATGACGAGCACCACGTTCGTCTCCTCGACGTACTCGGCGGCGATGTCGCACATGTTCGTGCCGCGCACGTTGGCGAGGCATACCTGGCCGCCCCCGTCGCGGACGCGCACGAATGGCTCGCCGTCGTATTTCTGCTTCAGGACGGCCCGGATGCCCTCCTGGCTCGCCCCTTCGGCCGGGCGGGCGAAGATCGTGCTCAGGATGCCGCGGTTGACCGGCACGATGTGCGGCACGAACGTGACGCGCACGCCGACGCCGGCGGCGAGCGAGAGCTCCTGCTCCATCTCGGGCCGGTGCTTGTGGCCGGTGAGCGCGTAGGCCCGCATGTCTTCGTTCACGTCAATGAAGAGCCGGCCGCTTGTCCTGCCCGCGCCCGTGAGCCCGGACGCCGAGCTGATGTTGATGGCGCCGGGTTCTATCAGTCCCGCCGCCAGCAGGGGCGCAAGCGCCGGCACGACGGACGTCGGGTAGCATCCGGGGTTGGCGACGAGCCGCGCGGACCGGATCTGATCGCGGTACAGCTCGGGCAGGCCGTAGACGGCTTTCTCGAGTGCATCCGTTGCGGTGTGCTTGTGGCCGTACCACTGCTCGTAGAGGGCGGGATCCTTCAGGCGGAACTCGCCGCCTATGTCGATCACCCTCAGGCCGGCGTCGAGCAGCCTGGGCGTGAGTTCGAGCGATTCGGCCGACTTGTGGGCGAGTATGGCGACGTCGGCCTCGCGGCAGATGTCGTCCGCGTCGGGCGATTTGAACTCGAGCGAGATTTCGCCCCGCAAAGAGGGCAAGACTTCGCCGACTTGCTTGCCCGCGGAACTGTGCGACGCAAGGTACACGACCCCGACGTCCGGATGCTGCAAGAGCAGACGGACGAGGCATTCGCCCACGAGACCGCTCGAACCGGTGACGGCAACTCGGACCATCGGCACCCCCACATGCTGACAATTGACGTTGATTCTTCCGCACTACCGGCGCCGCACGGGCCGGACCGGCAACTTCGCCCAAAGAATACCAGAAAGGGCGACGAAAATAAAGGGCATGGCGACGCCGCGGACGAGAATGTTCGAGAAGACGGCGCAGACGGCCGCGCCGACGACGGCGCCGGCCGCGCCGAGCGCGAGCGCCTTGCCGAAATCATCACGGCAGGCGCCGTGCTCGCGAACGTTCCGGCCGAGCAGGAGCGCGCCGAGCCAGAGCAAGGCGAGCAGCGCGACCGGGCCGGCCTCGGCGCAGGTCACGAGGTACATGTTGAACGTGTCGGGCTCGGGCGCGTTGATGTTGAAAGCGCGGGCGTCGTCCGTGTCTCCGCTTGGTTTCTCGACGGCGCCGTACTCCTCGCCGATCGCCTCGTTGAATCGCGCGGGGCCAACGCCGAGGAACGGCCGCCAGCAGTGCCGGCGGATGAGCCTCGTCGCGGCGTGCCAGCGCCTGTACCGCGCGGCAACGACGATCCCCTCGCTGCCTTCCGGCTGCCGGCCCCGGTCGAGGTGGTTCTCGGCGATGTACGGCTGGACCGAGCTGATCACGGTATCGGTGTGCCCCGGCGGCATCTGATCGGCCACGACGACGACGGCGAGCACGAGGGCGATCAGCACACCGATGAGGGCCTTCTGCGACTTGAGCGCGGCGATGAACAGCACGCCCGCGGCGACGGCAAGAAGCGCCCCGCCGGAGAGCACGACGCCCGCGCCGATGGCGACGGTCAGCATCAGTGCGAACCGCTGCCACAGGCGCTCCTCGTAGAGCGCGAGCGCGAACACGAACGGCAGCGAGACGGCCAGGAATGCGCCTAGCGTGTTGCGGTTGCCGAAACTGCCCCCGACGTTGAACACGTTCCCGTTCACTGCCGCCTTGTACTGGATGAGCGCGATGACGACGACGGCGGCGACGGCGACGGTGAACAGTTCGGCGGCGGCCCTGAGCCGCGGCCGCGTGTCGATACAGTTGGCGAACACGAGCCAGCCGCCGACGAAGTATGCGCCGAGCTGGAGGAACTCGCGCAGGCCCGGCTTGAGGTGGCCGGCGTGTACGGCGGAGACAAGGACGAGCGCGAGAAAGACAAAGACGGCGGCGAACGGCCAACGGATTTCGGCGACCCTGAGCTTGGCGATGACGTAACCCGCCCAGAGGAGGAAGAGGATGACGAGCAGCGCGTCGCCGGGGGTGACGTTCACGCCGCCCTCGCGCTTGACGCCGATCTTCTCCACCCGCATGGTGGAGCCGTCGGCGAGCGTTTCGGTGGTCTCTCTCTTGATGGCCTTCTCGGTGCCGCCGACGTGGAACCCCCACTGCGACGACATCAGGACGATGAGGGTCAGCGTCAGAATCCAGAGCGTCTTTTGCATTGTGCCCTCCCGCGAGAAGGGGCCGTCAGGTTCCCGGCCCGGCGCCGGCCGCCTGGCCTCTGAGCGCGATCCGGAGGCAGGTGAAGAAGCCGCCGAAGAGGAGGACGAAGCCGAAGGCGGCCATCGCCGCGACGTCCGTCCGGCCCAACCATGCAAAGAAGAGGACGAACACAACGCCCGCGGCCAAGAGCCACAGGAACTTCGTCCAGTTCCTGCCCAGGGCGAGCGCGAGCGCGATCATCGTCACGAACACGGCCCAGCCCGCAACGTTCACGGACCAGGGCACGATCTTGTCGTATTCCCCGTATGTGGCGGTCATGTCCTCGAGGAACCGGGCGCCGAGCAGGAAGATGAGCACGGCGGGGGTGACGTATTTGATGAAGAGCTCGAACCA
>JBDREM010000237.1:0-24212 GCA_043819695.1 Planctomycetota bacterium | reverse complement strand
GCCGTCGTCCCGATCATCAGCACGACCTGCCGGCCGTCGCTCTTCACGCTTTCGATGGCGAACGCGTCCTGCATGGGGTCCTTGCCCTTCAGCGAGTCGAGGCTGACGGCGTGCTTTTCCTGCAGGGACTTGAGCAGGGCGTTGCTCTCGAGCGTGCCCAAAACCAGGAGGGTCCGGGCCTTCTTCGGAACCGCCTTCTCCGTCACCACCGGAGCGTCGAGACCGAAGCGCTTCTTCAGTACATAGGTCAGTCGCGAAGCGGCGAACTTCTCGGGCTCCCCGGCCTTCTCCCCGATGACGATCGCCGTCCGGCCACGCAGGGCCACGGGCCGGCCCGTCTTGACCGTGTATTCCTTAGGCACCGGAAAGATGGGACACTCGCCTTTCCCCGCGGCCGGCGTCGTAGGGCCGTCGCTCTCCCCGGCCGGCGGCGTGCTCGTGCAAGACGCCACCGCCAGCAGAACACAAGCCAGGGAGATCAACCGCTTGGACATGGTCATCACCACCTACTACCTCTCTTTCCGCCAGATGGATTTCATCTCGTGGACGACGCCCTCGGCGAGCCTCGCCGCGCCCCCGCGCGCTGTGAGGCGGATCTCCGGGATCTCCCTGCCGGGGTCAGGGCGGCGCCAGGTGTAGTAGACGCGGCCCCGATTCGCGCAGACCTCGAACATCGGGCGATCCACGATCATGCGCAGACGCACCGTGCCGTCCACGGGCCTTATAAGAACGCCGTTCATAATGTGGGTCTTCGTGTCGTAGACGAGTTTGGTGGCGCCGAAGACGATCTCGACCGACTTCGCCGTGCCGGGGTCGAACTCCAGGATCGCGTCGAAGAGCTGTCCCTTCACGCCGACCGACGCCGAAACCCCGTCCTTCAGTTCGCCCGCCTCGAACGTGTGCTTCTTCCCGCGCAGGATCTCCAGCTCGCGGATCGGCTCGACGAACATCCGGATGCCCTCGTCGGTCTCGTGGAGCGTCAGCTCCGTCGGCAGGCTAAACGCGTGAAAGAAGGGCATCCCGTGCGTCGGGACCCTCGCAAAGCCGATCTGGACACGCCGGTTGCCGGGCGCCTGGCTGAACGTCTGAGAGGCGTAGTAGCAGCCCCAGTGGACCCGGTGCTTGCCCTCGTGATCGGGGGTGAACGTCTTGCCGTCGAAGCGGCCGACGGCGTATTCCGCGTTGCCGGAGTAGACCACCCACCGCGTCTCACCGGTCGGCTTGCCGTCCTTCGCCAGCACCGGGAGCTCGAAGAGCTCGCCACACTCATAGTAGCCCCGGATGTGGCTCTGCTTCGTCCATTTCTTCAGATCGGGCGACGTGTAGAAGGTGATCCGCCGGCCGTGCTCCCCGCCGAACTCGTACATCGCCATGACCCACCAGCCCTTGCCGCCGCCGGGCGGCTCGTACCAGATGATCTTGGGGTCGCGGCCGTAGTGCCGCAGGACCGGATTGCCCTTGTAGTAGGTGAAGGTGCGGCCGCGGTCGTTGCTGTAGGCGATGGACTCGCCGGCGCCGGTGTCGGTGAACGCGGCGACGATCACCTTCTCCTTTCCGGTCTGGAACCCGGCGGTGTTGTGCACGTCCACCACGGCAGAGCCGCTGAAGCACATCCCCTTGGCCATGACCCACGGCCGCAGTGTGGGCGGCAGTTCCTCCCAGTGGACCAGGTCCTTGCTGACGGCATGCCCCCAGTACAAGTTGCCCCAGGGCAGGCCGAACGGGTTCGACTGCCAGGAGAAGTGGTACTCGCCGTCGTAGTAGACCATGCCGTTGGGATCGCCGTTGAAGCCGCGCGCCTGGCTGAAGCGGAGCTGCGGACGTGTCGCCTCGTCGTAGAGGGGCTGAAGGTTCCGGATCGTGTCCGACATCTCCAGCGCTTTCATGCCGTGCGTGCCGGGAGCCATGTCGTTGACGCGGACCGTGACCTTGCGGCCCTTGTACTCGGAGAGGTCGACGAACGCCCACCAGCCCGGGTCGTGCTCAGCCAGGCGGATCTGAAAGATGTGCATCCGTTTGCCGGGCACGGGGCCGCAGCCCGGCGGCGCGGGCGGATCCACGTCGATCGTCATCCGGCGGCTCACGGCGCCGTTCCGGACCGGCAGCAGCAGGTACCGCTTGTCGACGGTCAGCGTGCGCACCAGGACCGGCGGCGGCGGCCCCTTCCCGGTGTCGCTCTGCACGATCTGGTCCACGGTCATGTGGCCCCAGCCGCCGGTGTGCCGGTCGACGATTTGGATCGTCGCCTCCTTGCCGGCGAGTGCGGAAACGTCCCAGACCTCGCACGCCAGCGCCTCACTGCCGCCCGGTCTCGTGTTCGGACCGGTGGCCGTGCGGGCGGTCTTGCCGCCCACCAGCAGATTCATGCACGTCGTCCCCGCGAACCCGCCGCCGCCGATCAGGAAGTTGATGTACTTGCGCTCGATCTTGAACGGCGGCGACGTCAGCGTCCCGGCGGTGCCGTCGCCCTTGAAGTAGCTGTTGACCAGCCCCCTCCCCTGGAACCCGGTGACCTTCATTTGCCCGGGCAGCTCCCCGCGCGCGGGGCCGGGGCCGAACGCCTCGCCCTCGACCGTCCAGCCCTCGCCGTACGTCTGCCCCTCGAAGTCGGCGATGACGATGTCCTTCCGCGCCGCATCGGCGGGCGCACCGCCGGGAGCAGTCTTCCCTGCGGGCATGCATCCGGAGAGCATCCACACGACTGCTGCACACACAGGCAAACAGCGGCGGTTCACGGATTGTCCTCCTGATTTGTCACCGGCACACAGGAAACCCGATCGACGCGTAGCCGGCCTCCGCATCACATTGCGTTCACGCACAGCCGCACGCGGCGGGCCATCGCGAAACCGGATTCTACCGGCAGACCTTGACATATGCAAGCACACACCGGCATATGTGATAGATTTATATGAACGCATCATACCCGACAACATCCTTCGCTTCGTGCACCTGATGGCGCACCTGCGGGAGGCCGAAGCTCCACCCCAACTGAAGATCGCGTGCTAACCCGACGCGGGGGGGGCTTGCGCACATCAAGAAAAATCACATGATCCTTGGCACAGTTCCTTGATTTTGGGGGTGGACGTTCCGGTATCGGGCGGGTATAATGTCCGCGTGATGGAGAAGTGGATCTGGCGCAACATCGGTTTCACGGTCCCAACGGATTGGGAGATGCTACAGTTCTCCCGAAGTGCGGAGAGCGGGCGCTGCGCCTTCGCCGACCGATACCAGTTCCGGCTCGAACTCGATTGGCGGGTCGTTCCCGGGCCGCCCGACTTCGACCGGATGACGTCGGACTACCTGGCCCGCCTTCGCGAGAAGGGAATGGAGGGCGGCTCGCGGTTCCGCCTCAGCGGCTGGCATGGGGTCGACGGCGACCTCGACGGGCGGCGGACGACCCGCCTCGGCCGGCACTTCGGCGCGGAGAAGTGCCTCGTGGAAGTCGTGTTCCTCTGGCCCGGCCGCAAAGACACCGGGCTGCTCCGCCGAGTCGTCGGCAGCGTCGACGTCGAGCCGGAACACGACGGGCGGTATCGGCGGTGGCGCGCGTTCGGGATGGACCTTCTGGCCGCCCGCGACCTGCCGCTCGAGCGCTGCACCGCCGAGCCGGCGAACGTCGAGATGATGTTCGCGGACCCGAAGCACCGGTCGGTCAACCGCTTCGCCCGGCGCGGAATGGTTCGCGAGTGGATGCAGCAGACGCTCGAGCAATGGCTTCGCGGCTGGGTGGACCGGGGCCTCGACGGTATCCGGCAGTCGACGTGCGATGCCCGGGGCCACAGGGTGGCTGTGCTGACCGGCAGCTGCACGTTGCCGGGGATGCCGCGCCGCCGCGCGGACTACACGGCCGCGGCATGGAGGTGCCCGCAGGACGGGCGGCTCTACAGCGCCGCCTGCAGCCGACGCGCCAAGCCGAATGAGCTGCGTCCGATGCTCGCCGGCAGCCGCCTGTCGTGCTGCGCGGCGATGGAGTTGCCACTATGAGCAAGGCCGGGGTCGTCGCGCCCGATGCGGACTCCTGGAAGCGAATGCTCGACGCCCGCGCCGTCCGCAACACGGCGGCCCGGGCGGATCAGGGCGAGCCCGACGCCGTAGTCGTTCACGTCAAGACGGTCCGGCCCTGGTACATGGTGCCGCCGGTCAGTTGGATTGTGCCGCACCGGCCGGAGCGGCGGGTCGAGCTTGACCGGCTCGGCTCGCAGGTCTGGCGGCTGTGCGACGGCGAGCGGACGGTCGAGACCGTGGTCGACTCGTTCGCGGCCGACCACGAGCTGACGTTTCACGAGGCGCGGGTCGCGGTGGCGGGATACATCAGTTCGCTCGTCAAGCGCGGCGTGCTGGCGATTGTTATGCCGGAGGAAGATGCGGCGTGAAACCGATTCGGATCGCCGATCAACCCAAGGTCGGCCTGCTGCGGACGATTCGCATCACGGTCGACGGCATCCGCTACCGCCTGTTCCGTGCGGCCGTGACCGTCGCCGTGATCGCGATGGCCGTCGCCTTCCTGATGAACATCATGAGCGAGAGCTTGGTGAAGCGGTCCGTCGCGCGCGACACGCCGCGGCGGCTCGCCGAGATGCGGCTCGTCTACGACTGGGCCGCCCGCCTCACGAAGGTGGAGACGCTCGGGCAGACCATCACGGAGCTTGCGGTGATGGAGCCGGGCGGACCCCTCGCAGTCGAGGCGGCCGCGATGGGGCGCCTGAAGCCGAACGAGATGGCCGCCCTGCTCGACGACGCCCGCGCCGTGCGGCACACCCTCGGCTTCTTCGAGGAGCTCGGCTACGCGCGGCGGCGGAGCCTGGTTCACAACGACACCGGCATCGCGATTCTCGACCGGCTCGGCCGCGAGGACGGCTGGGAGCGGTTCACGACCGCTCTCGACAGCATGAAGTCGATCCGCAAGCCTGATCTGCCGGCGCTGAAGGAGTTCGTGCGCGACCGCTGGCCGAAAGTGCTCGACGGCGCCCGCCGCATCTGCGAGGGACGCGTCGAGGCGATCGCGAAGGTGACCGCCGCGCGCGGTGAGCGGAGCATCCTCGACGCACTGGCCGAGGCCGGCAGCGCGTTCGGGGGGGGCCGTCCGGGAGGCGGGGTTCGCGTTCGACGCCACGGCCGTTGCGCCCGAGGTGGGCGACCAGGCTCGCCGCATCCTCCAGACGCGCCACATCGAGAAGAGCATCCGCCTCGAAGTCACGCGCCAGATCGTCGCCCAGTACCACAACGTCCTGCCGGGCGACGTGACGGTCGGGATGCTGTGGGACCTCGTCGGCGGCCGACGCGGCGCCGAGCAATACCTCGATCGCATGCGGAAAGCCGAGAAGGACAGGATCGACGTGTCGGATTTGACGGTCGAGCGGCTCGTGACCCTCGCCAGGCTGAAGAATGACGAGGTCGCGCTCATCAAGGCCCAGCGGCTCACGGCGGACGTTGGGACCGGCTGGATGGGCCTCGGCGAGCGGATGGGATGGCTCCTGCTCGTCTCGATGCTCGTGTGTATGATCGGCATCTCGAACGCGATGCTGATGACGGTGACGGAGCGGTTCCGCGAGATCGCGACGCTCAAGTGCCTCGGGGCGCTCGACGGATTCATCATGGTGATGTTCGTTCTCGAATCGTGCTTTCTGGGCGTGGTCGGCGGGCTGGCCGGCGCCGCGCTGGGCGGGCTCATCGGCATCGCGCGGATGGTCCTCGCGTTCGGCGTGTCGGTCATCGCATCGGTTCCGGGGATGAACCTTTTGTATGGAATGCTGATCGCGGTCGGGCTGGGCGTGGTGCTGGCGGCGATCGCCGCCGTGTATCCGGCGTTCAAGGCCGCGCGGCTGGCGCCGATGGAGGCGATGCGGGTCGAGTAACTGATGGCTGAAACACGGAACAGCAGCTCGGAACAGCGGGTCATCATCCGGACCCTCGGCCTCAAGAAGATCTACGTCATGAAGGGCGTCGAGACGGAGGCGCTGCGCGGCGTCGATGTCGAAATCTTCACGGGCGAGTTCATCTCGGTGATGGGCCCGTCCGGATCGGGCAAGACGACGTTCTTCAACATGATCGGCGCGCTCGACAGCCCGTCGACGGGCCGCGTGTTCATCGACGAGGTCGACGTGGCGCAGCTCACGGCCGAGGAGTTGGCCTACCTCCGCTGCCAGAAGATCGGGCACATTTTCCAGTCGTACAACCTGATTCAGTACATGACCGCGTTGGAGAACGTGACGACGCCGATGGTGTTCGGCGGCGTGCTGGCCGACGAGGCGCGTGAGCGCGGGATGAACCTCCTCGAGCTTGTGGGCCTCGAGGATCGCTGGTCCCACCGCCCGATCGAGATGTCCGGCGGCCAGCAGCAGCGGGTCGCCATCGCCCGGTCGCTCGCCAACCAGCCGGCCGTGCTCCTTTGCGACGAGCCGACCGGCAACCTCGACCTCGCGACGGGGCAAGGCATCCTCGGAGTTCTGCAGCGGCTCAACAAGGAACGGGGCGTGACCATCATCTGCGCGACACACGACCACCGGATGCTCGACATCTGCGACCGCCTGATGTGGATCCGCGACGGCCGCATCGAGCGGATCGCGCGCCGCGACGAGGTGCACGTCGAGATCGGCTCCATCGGGGGAGAGACCACATGACCCTGCGACGAGCCCTCATCGCCGGCCTGCTCGCTGCGTGCGTCGCCGTCCCCGCGCTTGGCGCCGATGCCGAGTTCCGCTTGGACTGCGCCGCGCTGACCAAGGCCCCGAACCGGCTGACGGGGTCGGCCAACTACGCGGCCGCCGCCGATTATATCCATGAACGCCTGAAGGCAATCGGGGCCGACGTCATCGTCGTCCAGACCTTCCCGGCCGCGCAGACGCGCACGAAGCGCTGCGAGCTGCACATCGAGGGCGTGGCCCAGCCGCTCGCGCTCTCGCCGATGCGGCCGAACGGCATCATCCCGCCCACGACGCCGCGCGAAGGCGTCTCGGGGCCGATTGTGCACGTCGGCCTGGGGGCCGCGAAGGACTTCGGCTCGAAGCGCGTTCGCGGTGCCGTCGTCGTGCTCGACTACAACGCCGGCCTCGGCTGGATGCGGGCCTTCCGCCTCGGCGCGAAGGCCGTCATCTTCGTCCCGAACGGCCGCGCCGAATCGATCCACTCCCACATCGTCACGGCCAACGCGAACCTGCCGCGGTTCTACTACGCCGGGCCGCAGGCCGACCTGCCCGAAGGCAAACGGGTTACGATCCACAGCGAGGTCGTCTGGGAGGGCGTCACCGGGCGGAACGTGCTCGGCTTCTTCGAGGGGGCAGAGCCCGCGTTCCCGAAGGAGAAGGATGACACGTCGGCCAAGGACGAGGTCATCATCCTGGCCGCGAACCTCGACACGTTCGGCGAGGTCCCGGACCGCTCGCCGGGCGCGCGGGGCGCCGTCAACTGCGCCGCACTGCTCAAGCTCGCGCGGAGCTTCAAGGAGAACCGTCCCCGGCGGCACGTGCTCGTCGCCTTCCTCGATGCCCAGAGCCGCGCCCACCTCGGCTCGGGCATGCTCTACCGCGTCCTCGAGCAGAAAGAGAAGAAGGCGAAGCTGGAGTCGAGGGAGGGGTCTCTGGCAGCGGAGACCGAGCACGTGAACCAACTTCAGAAGCTGCTGGGGCACGAGGAGCCGCTGGAACACCGGTCGCCGGCCCGCCGCGAGCTGCTGAACCGCCTCCGTGACCGCGCCGCCGACCACGCGTTCGCGCTCAACGGCATCATGTTCGACCTGCGCGACGAGCGCCTGACGCTCGGCAGGAAGTGGCCCAAGGCGAAGAAAGAGGACGTCAAGGACGAGGAGCTGACGCCCGACGAGCGAAAGGCGCGGGTGCGAATCCGCCAGATCAACGAACGCGTCAAGACCGAGCTGCAGCCCGAGAGAGACAAGTGGAACGATCTGCGCCGCGCGCTCGGCCGGGACGACACCGCCGGGCTGGCCCCGCCCGTGAAGGCGAAGCTCCGGGGCATCACCGGCGAGGTCCGGAAACGGGTGATGCTTCGCAGTAACGAACTCGAGTCCGAGCGGCAAGCTCTCGCCGCGGACGCCGAGGTCGCGAAGCTTCTTGCGGGACGGAAGATCTCGCTCCACGTGTCGCTGCTGCTCGGCGACTCGACCCGGAAGTGGGGGATCGTGATCGGCGGCGAGTCGCCCATGCATTCCAACTCCGACAAGCCCGGGCAGTACGGGAAGATTCAGGGGACGTTCCTCCGCGCCTACGACGAGATGAGCAAGCGGAACGAAGCGCCCAAGGGCTTCGTCGTCGGCTCCGTCGACCAGTCGCTTCGGAATCCGCGCGTTCTGTGGGCGGCGCCCCTGCTCGCACACAGCGGCGAGGTCGCGGGCCTCTTCGGCATCTACAACGTCGCGTTCGCGACCTGCCAGGAGCGGCTGCCGCACGAGGGGACGCCCGACGACCGGCTCGACCGGCTCGACCTCGACCGAATCGAGTCGCAGGCCGACGAGATCGCCGCGCTCCTGACCGAGACGGCCGGCCGCCGCGGGCTGTCCGTCACGGGCGGCATCGTCGCCACGCAGCGGTACATCCTTCCCGAGTTCGACGACCGCGTGCGCGGCGCGATGGTGATGGGCATGCTCGAGGGCAGCTCCGTCCCCAACACACCGATGCCGGGCGCCGTCGTCCAGGTCCAGTTCCAGCAGGCCGTCAATGCCGCGTTCGAGCGGCTCAAGCCCTACGCCTTCGACCCGTTCCAGGTCGTGCGGACGGACCAGAACGGCGTCTTCTCGGTGGGGCCGCTCCCGTACGCGGGGTGGTGGGGGTTTGCGGCCGTCTTCGACGAGCGGGGCCAGGCCGCGTCGGTCTCGGACACGGCTTCGCACACCAAGATCCACGAGCGCCTCAACGTCTTCCGCTGCCGCAGCGGCGCGCTCGCGCTGCCGCCGCAGTTGAACGTCAAGAAGTGGCCGGGGTTCACCGTGCTCGCGCTGTCGTCCCGCTCCAACGCCGCGCTCGACCCGAAGAAGTCGTTCACGGGCGCGGAAGACGGGATCGTGTACTGGTGGGTCGACGAGCGCGAGAAGGGCGTGAAGCTCTTCGGGCTGCGCGAGATCGTCGGGCTGAACAACGAGCCGAGCGCGCTCGATGTGAAGCCGCGAACCGAGGCGGAGAGGCGCCGGAGCACCGAGGGCCGCGGCTTCGACCTCGAGGACGGCGGCCTCTCGAGCTTGCGCGTCACGACCCGGTCGGCCGCAGACCTCTGGCGGCTGAACGAATCGCGCATGGCAATCATGCGCGCGAAGGACATCCGCGACGACTCGCTCGAGGAGCTGCACGGCCGCGCCGAGGGCCTGCTGGCCGCGGCCGGCAAGGAGACGGCGCCGCTGAAGAGCGAGGCGCTCAGCGCCAGCGCCTACTGGGCGTCGCAGCCGGTCTATCGCAAGACGCGCGGCATGCTCGACGACCTCGTCGTCGCCGTCCTCATCCTGCTCGCCCTGTCGGTCCCGTTCGCCTTTGCTCTCGAGCGAATGGTCATCGGCGCGACGACGATCTACCGGCAGATCTCGTGGTTCGCGATCTTCTTCGCCGCCACGTTCGTCGTCCTCTACCTGTCGCATCCGGCGTTCGCCATCGCCAACACCCCGATCATCATCTTCCTCGGGTTTGCGATCGTGGTGATGTCGGTCCTCGTGATCGCGATCATCATGCGGAAGTTCGAGGTCGAGCTGAAGGCGCTCCAGGGGATGCGGGCGACGGTCCACGCCGTGGACGTGTCTCGCGTCAGCACGTTCATCGCGGCGATGCAGATGGGCATCTCGACGATGCGGCGCCGGCCGCTGCGGACGGCGCTGACCGCGGTCACCGTAATCCTGCTCACGTTCACGATCCTGTGCTTCGCGTCGTTCGGCACGCGGCTCGGGATCGTGACGCTCTTCTCAGAGCCGAGCCCGCCGTACGCGGGCGTCTCCGTGCACCGCGTCAACTGGCAGCCGCTCGGCCGCGACCTGCTCGACGTCATGCACGGGCGATGGGGCGACAAGGCCTCGATTTTCCGCCGCGAATGGATCTGTCCCGAGAACCAGGATTCGCCCGGCCTGCTGTTGACGCGCGACGACGGCTCCGAGCCGGTGACCGTCAGCGGCGTGCTGGGCATCGGGCCGGGCGAGGTCTCGATGCGGGACGACCTCGGCGAGATGTTCGGCGATGACCTGAAGGAGGGGACCGTCCTGCTCACGCGTCCGATCGCCGACTCCCTGAAGGCCCAGGTGGGCGACACGGTCGTTCTCCATGGCATCCGCCTGCGACTGGGGCGGGTGATCGATTCCGTCGAGTTGTCTGCGGCGAGGGACATGGACGGCAGCAGCATTCTGCCCGTCGACTTCACGGAAGTCAGCTCGATGCAGCAGACAGGCGAGCAGGACGGGGGCGAGGAGCAGGACGCGCAGAGCATGCTGGCCCGGCACCATTGGGCGAGCTTGCCGGCCGACCGCGTCGTGGTCGTCTCGGCCGACACGGCCCTCGCGCTCGGAGCGATGCTCCACGCGGTGACGCTCTACACGCCCGAGACCGGGGCCGCGACGGAGACCGCCGAGGACCTCACCCGCATCCTGCCGTTCCCCGTCGCGGCGACGCGCTCGAACGGCGTCTACCTCCACGTGCTCGGCACCGTCCTTTCGGCCAGCGGCGTCAAGGATCTCTTCTTCCCGATCCTGCTCGGCGGGCTCGTGATCTTCGGCACGATGCTCGGCTCGGTCGCGGACCGCGAGAAGGAGATCTACACGTTCAGCGCGCTGGGCTTGGCGCCCAAGCACGTGGCGATGCTCTTCTTCGCCGAGGCGATGGTCTATTCGCTCGTCGGCGGAATGGGCGGCTACCTGTTCGCTCAGGGCTCGCAGAAGATCCTGTCGCTGCTCGCGGGCTACGGCGTACGCGTGCCCGAGATCAACACGTCGTCCACCAACACGATGGTCACCATCCTGATCGTCATGGCGACGGTGCTCGTCTCGGCGATCTATCCGGCGATCAAGGCGTCGAAATCGGCCAACCCCGGCCTGATGCGAACCTGGCGCCCGCCGGACCCGAAGCGCGACGTGCTCGACATCGTCTTCCCGTTCACCGTGTCGGAGTACGACATCACCGGCGTGGTCAGCTTCCTTAAGGAGCATTTCGACAACCACAGCGACACCGGGCTCGGGCGATTCATGGCGCAGGACGCTCGGCTGGTGAAGGACGGCCGCGGGAACCTGGGGCTCGACGCGTCGCTGGCGCTCGCGCCGTTCGACCTGGGCGTGAACCAGACGTTCGCGCTGCGGAGCACGCCGAGCGAGATCCCAGGCATCGACGAGGTTCAGTTGCGGCTCGAACGCCGGTCCGGGCAGCCGAAGGACTGGCGGCGGCTCAACAAGGTGTTCCTCGACGACCTGCGGCGCCAGTTCCTGATATGGCGGTCGATCCCGCACGAGACGATGGAGACGTATCGGCAGCGGACGCTGACGACGCTCGGGAGCGCGGCGCCCGGGCAAGCTGAGGACGAGGAATAATGGCGGAACGGATCGACAAGGAGCTCGAAGAGTTTCGGCGCGTGATGGAGGTGCCCTCGACGTTCGAGGAGGGCTTCCGCTGGTCGTCGCTTCTGGGAGCGCTCTTCGTCGCGCTGCTCATGGTGCCGGGCGCGATCTACATGGGCCTGCTGGCCGGCATCGGCACGATCGGCGTCGCATCGCAGTGGGTGACGGTGATCCTGTTCATCGAGGTGGCCCGCCGCGCACACCGCCACCTCAACAAGTCCGAGATATTCGTCCTGTTCTTCATGGCCGGCGCGGCGATGGGCATGCCGTTCTCGGGCCTCCTGTGGAATCAGTTTTTCATCAACAGCGACGCGGCCGCGGCCCACGGCATTGCCGAGCAGCTCCCGTCGTGGTTCGCGCCCGATCCCAAGTCCCAGTCGTACGGCGACCAGACGTTCTTCCACTGGGACTGGCTGCCGGTGATCGGGATGGTCGTCTTCGGGTCGTTCTTCGGGCAATTGTCCAACCTCGTCCTCGGCTACGGGCTGTTCCGGGTCGCGAGCGACTTCGAGAAGCTGCCGTTCCCGATGGCGCCCGTCGGCGCGCAGGGCATCATGGCGATGGCCGAGGACATCGAGGCGAAGGCCGACAAGGAGGCTCAGAAATCGTGGCGCTGGCGCGTGTTCTCGATCGGCGGGGCGCTGGGCCTTGCGTTCGGCGCGGTCTACACGTTCCTGCCGACGCTCAGCGGCGCACTCACCGGCACCAACATCCAGATTCTGCCAATCCCGTTCTCCGACTTCACCGGCAAGACGGGGCAGTACCTGCCCGCGGTCGCGACGGGCATCTCGTGGGACTTCGGCAACCTGATCGCCGGCATGGTCATGCCCTTCTTCGGCATGCTCGGCAGCTTCATCGGCTTAATCGTGATGATGGTGGCTAATCCTTTGCTCTACAAGCTTGACGTTCTGCACAACTGGAAGTACGGCGACACGACCATCGACACGCTGTTCAAGAACAACGTCGACTTCTACTTCAGCTTTCAGATCGGGATTGCGGCGGCGATCGCCGTTGTCGGCTTCTACAAGGTCTTCCGGGCCCTGCAGGCGGCGCGGCGGCAGGCCCGCGAGGCCGGGAAGGGCGAGAGCCTGTGGGCCGCGGCCAAGCCGCCCGAGGGCCGCGGCGACATCAAGACGTGGATCGTCATCGGCTGCTACCTGCTCATCACGATCACGTACACCGCGATGTCGGCCGCCCTGCTGTACTGGCATCACGGCGAGTGGACGGCGGAGATCACGCGCGTCATCGGCGTGATCCTCCTGCTCGGGTTCGTCTACACGCCGTTCATCAGCTACGTGACCGCGCGGCTCGAGGGAATGGTCGGCCAGGTCGTCGAGATCCCGTACATCAGAGAGGCCAGCCTCATCCTCAGCGGCTACCGCGGCGTCGCCGTCTGGTTCCTGCCCATACCCATCGCCAACTACGGCCGGATGACCGTCTTCTACCGGCAGTGCGAGTTGACCGGCACGAAATTCACGAGCATCTGGAAGACGCAGTTGATCCTCTATCCCATCATCCTGCTGAGCTCGATCTTCTTCATGAACTTCATCTGGAGCCTCGGCAATGTCCCGTCGGCCGCGTATCCGTACGCGGAGATGATGTGGGAACTCAACGCCCGAAACCAGTGCATCATGTACAGCGCCACGATGGGCGACTATTCGATGTTCGAGCAGGCGTTCAAATGGGTCTACCTCGGCTGCGGGACCGGGTTCGGCGTGGCGCTGTTCGCGGCGCTCAGTTGGCTGGGCGCGCCGATCATGCTGGTGTACGGCGTCGTGCGCGGGCTCGGGCAGAGCATGCCGCACGTCATCATCCCGCAATTCGTCGGCGCCCTCATCGGCCGGTACTATTTCCATAAGAAGCTGAAGCTGAAGTGGCGGCAATACATCCCGGTGGTCGCGGCCGGGTTCGCGTGCGGCATGGGCCTCATCACGACCGTCGCCGTCGGTATCACGTTCCTGAGCAAGTCGGTCATCCGGCTGCCGTTCTAGGTTCTGAAGGTGTGACAAGACGATGCCAGACGTGCTGATCAAGATTAGCCACGTGAACAAGGAGTTCCGCCTGGCTCGAACCGTCGTCCACGCGCTCAAGGACATCACGCTCGACGTGCATCGCGGCGAGTACCTTTCGGTGATGGGGCCGTCGGGCTCCGGCAAGAGCACCCTCTTCAACATGATCGGCGCGCTCGACCGGCCCACAAGCGGCGACGTCGAGGTCGCCGGCGTCCGGCTGACCGAACTCACGGCCCGCCAGCTTGCCCACTTCCGCGGCAACCATATCGGCTACGTCTTCCAGGCCTACAACCTGCTCCCCGCCTACGACGCCGTCACGAACGTCTGCATGCCGCTCCTCTTCAGCGGCCGCACCCACGACGAGGCCGTCAAGCGGTCGGTCGAGGTGCTAACGCGCGTCGGCCTGGGCGACCGCCTCGACCACAAGCCCGACGAACTCTCGGGCGGGCAGCAGCAGCGCGTCGCCATCGCCCGCGCGCTCGCGAACGACCCCGCCATTATCCTGGCCGACGAGCCGACCGCGAACCTCGACCTCCACACCGGCGAGGAGATCATCAACCTCCTCGGCGGCCTCTCGAAGGAACTGGGCGTCACCGTCGTCTCGGCCACCCACGACCACAAGATGCTGGCCGCGTCCGACCGCATCCTGTGGATCAAGGACGGGGCCGTCGACCGCCTCAAGCGGCGCGAAGACCTCGACATCCGCGTCGGCAAGGTGGAATAGGCCGGGCCTATGACCATCCGCCGCGTACTCCCGGGCATCCTTGGAACTCTCCGCCGGCTTGTCCGGGACGGTCCCGAGTACCACCTTCGCATGCCCACGCTTCACCTGTTGGAAACCTGGAACCGTGTCGGAACCGACACACGGCAGACGAACAATTCCGCCGAGCGCATTATCGGATTGCTCCTGAAGATTCGGGGCAAGACAATGCGCGGGTCCGCCAAACTCGCTGGCTGCGGGGCTGTTGAAAAAGCCCGCCCGCTCACAGAGCGGGCCTACAAGGAGCCCCAGAACGCCGCGAAGCGGCCGTTCCTGTAGGCCGACTTTGTAAGTCGGCGGCTTCCGACACCTTTTTCAACAGCCCCGCGCTGTCCCGGCTTTCCGGCAAGTAGCCCCCGTTCGGAGTATCCACTCCCGGCGAACGTAACCGTTCCAATGTCCGTGTGGTCCCGATCTGCTTAGTGCGCTGTTTCTGTAGCCGCCCGCATCGAGGGCGGCACGGCCGAGGTCAGTGCCCTCGGCTACAGCTTTCCCTTTTCTTACACACCCGTCCGTTCTATTATCAACGCATGCATCAATAGTGCGCTGTTTCTGTAGCCGCCCGCATGGAGGGCGGCTCTGTTTCTGTAGCCGCACGCATCGAGGGCGGCACGGTTTCTGTAGCCGCCCGCATCGAGGGCGGCGCTGTTTCTGTAGCCGCCCGCATTGAGGGCGGCACGGCCGAGGTCAGTGCCCTCGGCTACAGCAACACACGGACATTGGAACGGTCGCCGGCGGACTGAGTTCTGGCGCACGAGAGTCATTTCTGATAGAGTACGGGCCGTGCGTGTTATCATCAAGAGCCAACGTCGCCGGCAGAATCATCATGCCGGAGAGACTCGCGGAAGCGGCTCGGTCGGCTGGACGTGCGGAGACTGTATGTCCAACCGGGCGGTCCGTGGGAGAATGGTTACATCGAGAGCTTCAACGGGAAGCTGCGGGACGAGCTCTTGAACGGTGAGATCTTCGACACGGTGTCGGCGGCGAAAGTCTTGACCGAAGGGTGGCTGCCGGAGTATTATCACGCGCCGCTTCCGGCTCAGGATAAAGGAGAATGAGGCAGTGCTCAGAATGAGACCTTTGCTGCTGTTGGCCGTGCTGCTCGGGCCGGCGCTCGGCGCGCTGGCACAGGAGGCGGGCCGGGAGGCGACGCCGGCGGTGGTGAATCCGGCGCTGCGCTCGGAGCTGCGGCAGACGATGAGCCTGGACGGCGAGTGGGACTTCGCCGTCGACCCGAAGAAGCAGGGCGACCAAGACGGCTGGCATCGGCCGGACGTGGCGCTGCCGAACAAAATGCGCATCCGCGTGCCGGGCTGCTGGGAGGCCCAGGGCGTGGGCGGCCGGGGGAAGACGTCTGTGATGTGGCCGCCCGAGCAGGCGAACAAGCCGCTGCGCGGCTCCTACGTCGGCGCCGCCTGGTACAAGAAGCGGGTCGCGATTCCCGCGGCGTGGCGGGGCAGGGAGATCTGGCTGAAGGTCGGCGGCGTGAACGCGCAGGGCTGGTTCTGGGCCAACGGGACGTTCCTGAATCACGACAAGTCCTACTGCGGCGCGTACAAGTATCGCGTGACCGACCTCGTCGATGCCGACGGGAACCTGGTCATCGCGGCCAAGGCGCGCAATGACGTGCCCAGCGGCAAGGGGCTTCTCAACTACGTCCAGCGCTTCGGCGGGCTGTACCGCAGCGTGGAGTTGGACGCGACGCCCTCGCTGCTGGTGGACTATGCGTACGTGGAAGGGGATTTCGGCGCGGAGTCGGCATCCGTGCACGTGACGCTCCGCTCGACCGCGCCGGGCCCGGAGCAGGTGGCGGTGGCCGTGACGATCGCGACCTTCGACGGCCGCCCGGCCGGCGACGCGAGCAAGACCGTGGCTGTTCCGGCCGGCAAGACCGTCGAGGTCGTGCTGGAGACAAAGCTGGATCCGTTCCGGGCCTGGTCGCCCGAGCATCCGAACCTCTACCGGGCCGATATCGTGCTTCGGCGCGACGGCAAGGCGGTCGACGGGTGGGTCGAGCGCTTCGGCGTGCGCAAGTGGGAAGTGCGCGGCGGTGATTTCTACCTGAACAATCACAGGCACCTCGTGCGCGGCTACGGCGACGACGCCATCTACCCATTGACGCTCGTCTCGCCGGCATCGCGTGACGAGCACCGCAAGCATCTCCGGCTGGCGCGGGCGTTCGGGTTCAACTACGTGCGGCATCACACCCACTGCGAGCTTCCGGAGTTCTTCGAGGCGGCCGACGAGGTGGGCATGATGGTGCAGCCGGAGCTGCCGTATTGGGGGGCCGGGGCGCCGGCCGGACAGGGCTGGTTCCGGCCCAAGGAAGACCTCCGGGAACTGGTGACGCACTACCGCCGGTACGTCTCGCTCTCGACCTACTGCACGGGCAACGAGGGCCACCTCGGCTCGCCGGTCGACAGGCAGGTCTACGCGCTCGCCAGGAAGCTGGACCCGACGCGCCTCTTCCTGCATCAGGACGGCGGGTACAACATTCCCGGGAACTCGGACTTCGGCACGGGGCCGGCGAACATATGGCGGGCCAACACGATCCCGGACGGCGGAAGGGCCTGGTTCGCGCACGAGTACCTGAACCTGGCCGTCTCGCGCGACCCGCGGCTCGGGCCGAAGTACACCGGGGCGCAGCTCCCGCCGCTCGCGATGGCGGAACACCTGAACGAGCTGAAGGCGTCGGGCCTCGACGCGAAGTGGGGCGACCGGCTGCTCGACAGCGGCCACTGCCTGCAGCGGCTCTGGCAGAAGATCGGGCTGGAGACCGCGCGGCTCGATACGAGATGCGACGGGTACAGCTACTGGACCATCGTCGACGTGGATTACGCCGCGGACCAGGGATTGCTCGACCAGTTCTGGGGCGTCAAGAAGGCGACGGCGGAGTTCTTCCGTCAGTTCAACGGCCCGACGGCCGTACTGGCGGCTCACGGTCAAGCGCCCATCGGCGCCGATCGGCGGATCCTGGCCGACGGCGACACGCTGAATGTCGATTGGTGGATCAGCCATTTCGGCGAGGCGCCTCTGAAGCAGGCCGCGTTGACGTGGCGTATGGAAGCTGACGGTCGCGCACTGGGCCGCGGGCGAATCGAGAATATCGATGCGGCGATCGGCGACGTCAGGAAGGTCGGCGTCGGGTCGTGGATCGTTAAGGACATCCGCAAGCCCGTGCACGCGCGCCTGATCGGCGGGATCGAAGGCACGAAGGTCGAGAACTCCTGGGATCTCTGGCTGTTTCCGCGGTTGCTGCCGCGGGAGGGCGCCGGGAAGGGCCTGGCGGCGTCCGGGAAGGTCCACGACGTTCTCAAGTCGCGCTATCCCGGACTGGCGCGGGTCGGCGCCCCCGAGGCCGGGAAGGCGCAGGTGCTGATCACCGACCGCATGGACGGCGCGTTTTTCGACGCATTGGCCGGGGGCAAGTCGGTGGTGCTGGTGGGGCTGCCCGGCCCCCGGCCCGGCCTGCATCCCGGCTGGTGGCTGATCGGACACGGGGGCGAGCAGACGGGCATCGCCGTCGCCGACCATCCCGCCTTCGGCGACTTCCCGCACCAGGGCTACCTGAATCACCTCTTCTTCCGGCTGGTGAACAACACGGTGAAATGCCGCGACGAGGCGTACCGGGGCGTCGAGAAGCTGATGGTCAACCGCGGGCCGCAGGGCTGCCTCGCCCACGTCTTCCAGGCGAAGGCCGGAAAGGGCAAGCTCTTCGCGTCCGGGCTCAATCTGCTCAACGGCAACACCGAGGCGGCGTACCTGCTGGACCAGTTCATCCGCTATGCCCGCTCCGACCGCTTTCAGCCGCGGGCGGAGTTCGGCGCAAAGTCGGCATGGAAGCACTGGCAGATGATGCGCGACCTGAACGGCTGGTCCGAGACGGTCGTGCAGCATCAGCGGAACGCGTACGATTCGTTCCTCGGCTCGTTGACGATGGACACGGCGCGCTTCTCGCGCGGGCAGGTCGAGGTGGCCTGGCGCACGAAGCCGGTCCCGAAGGAGCTGAAGGCGGACGGGAACTTCACCTTCAAATGGGCCGCGGCCCTGGGCTGGATCGCCGAGCCGCCCGCCGAGTTCCAACTCGTGCTGGGCGACAGGAAGCTGCTGACCTTCGGCGTGACGCAGAAGGAGACGACGTGGAGGAGCGCAGACGGCAAGGTCGCGCTCACGTTCCTGCCCATGGGCCAAATGGCCGGGGGGCAGGACAGCTCCGGTATCATGTCGTTGACCGTGCCGGCCGACATGCTGGCGCCTGGCGAGAAGGCGCTGCTGCGCGTGCGCGCCCCGCAGACCGGCAGCCAGCGCTGGTTTGGGCTGTACCATTCCCCGTGAAGGGGCAAGAGGGTATCGTGCTGTCAGTGAGAGAGAGGCATATGACACCCGGAAGAATATTGATTGCCGGCCTTGTCGCTCTCGCGCTCGTTGCGCCGGCCGCGGACGCCATGTGGTACGGGGAGAACGTCGGCGCGCAATGCGACATCATCATGATGGACCTGCGCTGGCCCTATTGGACGGAGACGACCTACTACGCATACTGGAACTGCGTCATCGTCGGAGGCGAGGATCAATTCAGCTTCTACGGCGGGCACCTGTCGAACATCGCCGCGGTGGGGCCCGATTTCCTGCCCGACCTGGACGCCGAGAAGCAGGACAAACACACCCTGGGCTCGAACTGGGCGTTCTGGGGAACCAACAAGAAAACCGGCGAGCCGCCGCGTATAGTGGCGACCTCCCGGTTCAACTACCCCCACCAGTACATCGGCGAGGGCGGCAGCGGCGCCTTGTACGGCGACGGCTGGCGGCTCAAGCGCAACCACTGGTACACGATGATCCTGAGGCTGTGGTCCCCGATCAAGGGCCAGGACCCCGGCTACTGCTATGTCGGGCGCTGGGTCAAGGACATCGACGCCAACCACTGGTATCTCTACGGAGTTGTCAAGCTGCCCACGGAAGGAAAGCACCTCCGCCACAACGCGGGATTCATGGAGGACTTCGGCCACGGTGCGCGCTCCGTGCGGTCGATCCATCGCCGGCTGGGCTACTATCGAGAAAACGGCGAGTGGAAGAAGTCGGACGTAGTCACGCTGAACCTCCACCATGGGACCGAGGACTTCGGGCACAATTGCGTGGCGACCACGTTGGAGGACGGCCGGGTCTTCGCCATCGAATACTCGTGCACCCAGAAACGGATCCCCGTTCTTCTGAAAGGACTGAAGCCCCGCGCGCTGGGGAAGGCGCATCACGTGAAGGTGAAGCAGCCCGACCGTCCCGCGCTCGATCCGCTGATCGTGAAGGACGTGACGGCGCGATGGACCGGAGACCAGGTCATCGTGTCATGGACGATCCCGCCCGCGTCGGCCCCGCAGCTCGAGTACCGCGTCGAGGTGTTCGACAACCCGGAATGCGCCGGGCAGCCCGTTGCCATGCGGGAGGAGCGCATGCCCATCGTGCGCAATGTCCTCCTGCCGGCCAAGGTGCGGGAGCCCACGGTCAGGTTCTCGGCGACCGACATCTTCGGCCAGGCCGCCGGACCGATCGTCGTACGAGCGACGGAAGCGGCCGGACCCGTTCCCGCCGTGAAGCTCGGCGACGGCGCCCCCGGTCTCAAGTACCGATTGTACATCGAGAACGCGGCCCGGCACATCAACGTCAAGACCCCTCCCAGCAGGACCGCGCCGCAGAGCCGTGGCGAACGGCACTTCATGGTCTCCGTCGAGGAGTTGACCGACGCCCGGCTGCATCAGCAGGGCATATCGAACGGCATCGACACGAGCCTGCACGCCAACCGGCGACATGGGTACGGTTTCAAGTTCGACGGGTACCTGAAGGTGCCGCGCACCGGCGTCTACCTGTTCAACGTCCGCGGGTGCGACGGATACCGCATCGCGATCGACGGTAAGACCGCGGCGGCGTATGACGGAATCCACGGCCCCGAAGACCGTGATTTCGTCCTGAATCTCGCCGAGGGCTACCATCCCTTAGCCGTCGCCTACTTCTTCGACCAGGGCAAACCGTACTTCCGCCTCCGCTGGGAGGGCCCCGGGTTGGAACGGCAGGACATCGCCCCGTCCGCGTTTTGCCACGAAAAAGACCGGGCCCTTCCCGAGGTGGCCCTGACCGTCCTGAACGCCCGCGGGGACGGCAAGGCTCTTGTCATGCGGAACGGCGTCGTCACCACGCGCCCCACCGTTCGGTCGGAGGTCGGCAAACCGGGCGTGGTCACGTTCAAGATCGACGTCGAGAACAAGGGCCGCGCGATCGAGAAACTCCAGCTCTATCACGACGACATGATCGTCGCCGTCGTGCAGGGCAAGAACCTGCAGGAGGCGTACACGTGCGAGTACCTCCTGCCCGCAGGGGACGCGGTCGTCTGGCTCCGGCTGTACTACGACAAGAATTACACCGTCGACACCAACAGGATACCGGTCACCGTAGGGCTGTCCCCGGTCGACGGCTGGAAGGTCGGCGTCGCCGGAGAGGCCAAAGCCAAGTACAACCTCGTCCAGACCGCGCCCGACGCCTTCACGTTCCTGGGCGAGGGCGAGTTCACGGTCTATCGAAGAATCCAGGGCGACTTCACGCTCACCTGCAAGATCGAGTCCTACACAGGGCAAAACCGCGAGCCGGTCAATCCCGCGTCCTTCCTGGGGCTGACCGTGCGCCGGAACGGGAACGCGCATTGGCAGCGCAGCGGCCCGTATTTCGCCTTTCGCCGGCACCTGCACAGCACGCGCACCAGTCCCAACTTCGGCGACCCCGGCGGCTCGCGCAGCAGTTGGGAAGCCTATCCGAACGACATGCCGTGGCTCCGCATCGTCCGCAAGGGAAAGGCCAACTGGTCGGCGTGGCGATCGCGCGACGGCAAGCAGTGGGTCTTTGCCACCACACATTTCCTGCCCCTGATGGACGACGCCATGGACGCCGGGCTCGTATTCTCCGCCTTGCCGCAGGATTCGCAGATGTACTTCCGGGCCGACGTCTCCAACGTCCGTATCGAACCCGGCATACCCGATCATTGGGAAGTGAAAATCCCGCCGGCCAGGGGCACGGCGGGCGTGACGATGACCGGGGTCGCGGTGTCCTTGTCCAACCCCGACGTGGTGGTCGTTCGCACGACCGGCAAGGGACTGTTTCGCACGATCAACCGCGGGAAGACCTGGACACAGGCCAACGGAGACCTGACCGGCCCCGCCAATGCAGTTCGGAGCGTGGCGATTCATCCGAAGGACCCGGACATCATGATCCGTGCCGCCGGATACGCCGACGAGCAGGGCCGGTTCGCAGGCGGATTGTACAAGACGTCCGACGGCGGCCGGACGTGGGCACGACTGGATTTAGACGGCGATTTCGACGGCGTCGGGCCGTCGGCACTGTGTGGCGAAGTGGTCACGTTCGTGCAGAATCAGCCCGGCAACGTCGTCGTTGGCACGGAGACGAAAGGGCTCTTCCTCAGCAAGGACGGCGGCGGCACGTGGAAGCGCGTCCTGCCGGGCGGCGAGCGCTTCACCGTCGTCAAGTTCAACCGGTTCGGCATCAAGACCGGCACGGAGCCGATGCAGGTGTACGCCCTGAGCTGCCCGGATCGGTTCATGCCGGCACTGGGGCGCGGGACTTCGCAGTTCAGCGTCCCCGCGTCGGCTTCCAGGACGTACCACTCGATCGACAGCGGCGATACGTTCGCTCTGTCCCGCACCTACGACACCGTGGGCAACTACAACGTGTCGTTCAACAACTACAACCTCGGCGAGTGCAACGTCGCTACGAGCCACGGAATCCTGTTCAGCATGAATCAGTTCGCCAATTTCCTCTTGACGAACAACCCGAACCTGGACGGTGTCCGGCCCTTCACGGCCCTCGGCACGAGCCGGCAGAAGGGCGGCCACGCCGACTTCAGTTGCGTGTTGACCCAAGCCATCAACCCGGGCAACGCGCAGGCCATCAGTATCTGCACGGCCAGCGGGCACATCTTCGGCGCGAGGAAAGTGGGCAGGCCTTCGTTGAAGGGAACACTGAAGATCGAACCGGGCGACCTTCGTTTGACCGCAGCCGGCAATGCGTGGTGGCTCCTGGGGCTGGACGGCCTCTACTACTCGTCGGACCAGTGCAGGACGTTTGCCAAGGCGCGCTAGTGCCGTGTCTGCTGGAGGGCGTATGGTGCTTCGAATCATCGCGATGCTTGGTATCTTCTCTGCAATCGCCGCCGCGCAGGCCGCAACACGGCAACGCCAACCCGGGCCCCAGTCGCACGCCGGGCGTGGCCGTCGGGAATTAACGCAAAGGTGCTCACACGAATAGTGCGGAGCGGAAAGACACGGAACTAGACCCCTTTTGGAAATTGCTCGTCATGAAACGTATACTCATCACTGGCAGTGAAGGCGACGTGGGCAACGTACTGTTACCGCAGTTGGCCCGGCGGTTCGATGCGACCGGGTTCGACATCAAACCACACAAGAGCGACGGAAAGGCAATACAGGGCGACCTCCTGAACCCCGAGGACATTGCGCGCGCCGTCGAGGGGATGGACGCCGTCGTGCACATGGCCGCGCTGCTGTGCCGCAAGGAACAGGATCTCTCCATCGATCTCAATGTGAAGGCGACGGCCAACGTCCTGCAGGCGGCGGTCGAGGCGGGGGTCAAGCGAGTGGTCTACTGCAGTTCCGTCTGGGCCTCCGGGCACGGACTGACCGAGGCCTACCAGCCGATCGACGAAGAGATTCCCTGCGAACCGATCTGCATGTACGGGCAGACGAAATGGCTCGGCGAGCTGATGACCGAATGGTACGGACGGATGCACGGGCTCGAAACGGTCATCATCCGGTTCTGCGGCTACTACCCGGCGGCGGGCCACACCGACGACGGCACGATCGACTGGGCCAACACCGACATCCCGAAGCTGTTCGGCCGTTGTCTGACGGCCGGACGCAAGCTGATGAATCCGGCCGACCTCGGCGAGGCGTTCGGCCTCGCGGTCGAGAAGCCGGGAATCAGCGGAGAGCGGTTCGTCGTCGGCGTCTACACGCCTTACACGGCCGCCGATCTCGAGGAGCTGAAGTCCGCGCCGTCCGCCGTCGTCGAGCGGTACTACCCGGGCGTGCCCGCACTGCTCGATGAGCTCGGCATCGAGATCCCGCAGATGCCGTTCCTCTATTCGCACGAGAAGGCGCGCACCGTGCTCGGGTTCCGGAGCCGGCACGACCTTGGCGACTTGGCACGGCTATACCGACAGTGGAGGAACAACACTTGACGCGCGTATCGATCACGAAAGCGGGAGACGACGTTGACGCGGCGTTCGCCCTGGCGATGACGCGGGCGGACTGCGACGGCGTGATTCAGAAGGGCGGCCGGGTGGTCATCAAGCCCAACTGGAACGCCTGCGCGGTCCAGGGGTCCACGAGCATGCCCGTCGTGCTCGCGGCATGCCGCTGGGCGCGGGACCAGGGAGCGGGCGAGGTCATCGTCGGCGAGGGACCCGTTCCCGTGTCCGAAGAGAAACGGGAGGAATACTTCCGGGCGCTCGACGCACGGAACGTCGTGGCCGCCGCGGGGGCGCGGTTCGTCAATTTCGACGAAGACGAGCACACGATCTTCCGCAACCGCGAGCACCTGCCGCCCGAGACCGGCGTGGCGAGGCTCGCCCTCGAGTGCGACGTGCTCATCAACGTCCCCCTGCTCAAGGTCCATTCCTGTTGCCTGACGACCTTGTGCGTGAAGAACCTGAAGGGTTGCCTCCGCCCGAAGGACAAGATGGCCTTTCACCGCGTCGGCCTGCTGCCGGCGGTCGTGGCGCTGAACCAACTGGTCGAGTCGCACATCAACGTGATCGACGCGGTCGACGCGATGGAAGGGGAACACAACCGGGGCGACCTGGTCCACCTCGACCTGCTGATCGCCGGACGAGACCGGGTGGCGA
>JBDREM010000236.1:0-5768 GCA_043819695.1 Planctomycetota bacterium | reverse complement strand
GCACAGAGATCGACTGGCACGCTTCGGATTTGATTATATCGAGGCTGCTCTTCTTGCTGCGGGGAAAAGGATCCTCGTCCTGGATAAGAGTGAGGTCACAGACGATCTTGTCAGAGACATGACGGAGGTGCTGACTTCGTTCTGTGCAAGGCTCTATGGCAAACGTTCGGCAAAGGCCCGAGCGAAGAAGGCAATCAAGGCGACTGAGCAATGATTGTCAACAAGGCATATTGCTACGAACTCGAACCGACTGCCGGCCAGTTGCAGAAGTTCTGGCAGCACGTCGGCACGGCGCGGTTTGCTTACAACTGGGGCCTTGCTCGCCGCATCGAAGAGTACGAGACCACCGGTAAGTCGAGCACAGCCATCACGCAACACCGCCAGCTCAACGCCCTCAAGGACACAGACTTCCCCTGGATGTACGAGGTCTCCAAGTGCGCGCCCCAGGAAGCTCTTCGCGACCTCGATCGCGCATACGAGAACTTCTTCCGCCGCGTCAAACAGGGCAGGAAGCCCGGGTTTCCGAAGTTCAAGAGGAAGGGCGTATCGCGGGATTCTTGCAGATTCACGGGGGCGATCAAAGTTGGCCACCGCAAGATTCAGATTCCACGCCTCGGCAAGATACGCACGAAGGAAAAGACCGACGCATTCGCCGGCAAGATCTTGAGTGCCACCCTCGGCCGGGACGCCGACCGGTGGTTCGCGTCACTTGCGGTCGAAGTCGAGATTCCGGACCCGAAGCCGGTGGATGGTCCGACGGTCGGGATCGATCTCGGAATATCGTGCTTTGCCGTCTGCTCGGACGGCACACGGATAGAGAGCCCGATGCCGCTGCAACGGTCGCTCAGCTTGCTTGAGCGCCGCCAGCGGCGGCACGTGAGAAAGGAGCGTGGGTCGAGCAACCGGCGCCGATCGGCGGTTGGTCTGGCGAGGCTGCACAGACGCATCAGGACCGCGAGGAGTGACTTCCTCCATAAGGCTTCGACCATGCTGGCGAAAACCAAGTCAGCGATAGTGGTCGAAGACCTGAGCGTCCGTAATATGATGCGAAACCACAGCCTCGCCCGACGGATCGCCGACTCGGGGTGGAGCGAGTTTCGGCGACAGCTTGCGTACAAGACGAAGTGGTACGGAAGCGAGCTGATCGTTGCGGACAAGTTCTACCCGTCGAGCAAACGATGCAGCAGGTGCGGGCATGTGAAGGCCGAACTATCTCTCGCCGAGAGAACCTACACATGTTCCGCGTGCGGCTTTGAGATCGACAGAGATCTCAACGCTGCGCGAAATCTTGAACAGCTAACTACCCGAAGTTCTCGGGAAAGTCACGCCTGTGGAGACGGTGTAAGACCGAAGCGGAAGCCACGGCCGAAGCGGAGGCAGTCGTCGAAGAAACAGGAATCGGCCGTTAGCGTCTGTAATGGATGATAACGGTTTGAGGAACGGACTAGCTACCGTGGGAGCAATCACGCAGTCATGGGCCTCTGATGGCGAGCGGGTGCTGGCGGCGAGGCTGCACGACGCCGAGCAGCGCATCGCCCAACTCGAGGGCGCAATCGCGTACGCCGCCGACCTTCTCGAGGCCGGCAAGGTCGCCGCGGGCATCGACTATACCGCGCTCGTCCTGGCGCTGCGGGCGCAGTTGCCGCACCCGAGGAGCGAGTGATGGCGCTCTCGCAAGAACAGATCGCCGAGCAGCAGAGGGCCCTCCTCAAGCGGGCGCGCAAGCCCGTCCGGGCCCGTGGGCTGGTCGCCGGGCCAGCGGAGAGGATGAATCGCCTCGAGGCCGCGTACGCCGAGCACCTGTTGTCCCGCATGATCGACGGCGACGTGGCCGATTTCGAGTTCGCGGCCCTGAAGTTTAGGCTCGCGAATCGATCGTGGTACACGCCGGATTTTCTGGTCACCCGACCTGACGGGACGCTTGAGCTGCACGAGGTCAAGGGCCACATGCAGGATGACGCGGCGGTCAAGCTACGCCTCATGCCGCGGCTGTGGTGGCGGTTCCGGCTGTTTGTGGTGCGCCGCGCGCGGCGCGGGTCGTGGACCATCGAGGAGCGGACGGGATGAGAGTCGCAACCGCTGGGTCGGGCGCGGCAGGGCGGGGCGAGGCCAGGCGAGGCAGGTACGGAGACGGTTCGGGCGAGGCGCGGCATGGCCGGGCGCGGCGCGGCGTGGCGTGGCCAGGCGAGGCAGGTACGGAGACGGTTCGGGCAGGGTCTGATTAGTCGCGGCGTGGCAAGGCTGGGCAGGGTGTGGCGTGGTCGTAAGTTGCAGACGCGCTCGAGAGGCGAGGTCCGCGGGTGCGGATAGGGCCATCGCGAGCGCGTGGGAGTCGGAGCCGTTGAAAGGGTGGACGAGATGGCGAAGAAGAAGCCGGAGGCGGCCGCTGTGCAGGAGGCGAAGACGACGGCGCAGAAGGAGCTCGTGCGGATTCCGCCGCCGAATATCGGGACGGCGTCGTTCTCGATAAGAGGCGTGGCGCCGCTGGTGATGCATAAATTCAGCGCCAAGGCCAAGCGCAAGATGATGGAGACGCAGGAGCGCGGCTCGCAGAAGGCCAAGGGCACCAAGCGCGAGGCGCGCGACTTCGACGGCGAATGGCAGGACGCGATTCACCGCGACGAGGACGGCTTTGCCGGCATCCCGGCGTCGGCGTTCCGCGCGGCGGCGATCAGCGCGTGCCGTCTGGCCGGCTTTAAGATGACGGTGGCCAAACTGTCGCTGTTCGTCTGCGCGGACGGCTTCGACCGCGAGGATGGCATGCCGCTGGTGCGGATCACGAAGGGCAAGCCCTCCCGCGTCGACAGCACGGTGCGCCTGGAGTCGGGCGTCTGCTCGGTCGTCGCCCGGCCGATGTGGGCCCCGGGCTGGGAGGCCAAGGTCCGCGTCCGGTACGACGCCGACCAGTTCAGCCTCTCGGATGTCGCGAATCTCCTGCACCGCGTGGGCTCGCAGGTCGGCATCCTCGAGGGCAGGCCGGATTCGCGGCAGTCGGCCGGCATGGGCTGGGGGCTGTTCGAGCTCGCGGGAGACGTGGCCGCCGACTAGGAGCGTGAAGGTTCGGGCTGGGCGAGGCTGGGCGAGGCACGGCAGAGCAAGGCAGGGCCCGCCTAGGTGGGGTAGAGCAGGCGCGGAGACGGAGACGGTTCGGGCAGGGCGCGGCGTGGCATGGCTCGGCGGGGCGCGGCGGGGCGCGGCGGGGCGCGGCGGGGCAGGTACGGAGACGGTTCGGGCGAGGCGGGGCGCGGCGAGGCTTGGCGAGGCGCGGCGTGGCGAGGCAGGTACGGAGACGCACCGAAGGAAGTGAAACGAAAGGGGATGTGAGATGAGCGCCGCGCAAACGCTGTACGAGACGCTCGAGAAGATCCGCATCAGCCGCAGGGGCGTGCTGAAGCCGGCGCACGTCGTGGCCGAGGCGCGAGACCCGTCGAGCCCGCTACACAAGCGCTTCTGCTGGGATGATACGAAGGCCGCGCACCGCTATCGGCTCTGGCAGGCTCGCGAGCTGATCGCGGTCGTCGTGCAGAGGTTCTCGGCAGACCACAAGCCGGTCAGGGCCTACGTGTCGTTGCAGGATGACCGCGGCACACTGGGCGGCGGCTACCGCGAGATCCGCGACGTGATGAGCTGCGCGCAGACGCGGAAGCGGCTCCTGGCCGAGGCCCTCAACGACCTGCGCATCTGGGAGGAGCGGTATCGGCTGCTGAAGGAGCTGGCGCCGATCATCAGGGCGGCGGCTCGCCTGCGCGACCGCTGCAAGGGGTAGGGCCGTCGGCGTGGAGAAACGAGAGGACGTGTGTCATGGCAAAGCGCAGGGCGAAGGCGAAGCAGAAGCCGCCCCCGCAGCCAGAGCCGGGCCTGACAGAGGCGCAGTGGCATGAGCTCAGGCGCACGCACATCGGCGCCTCCGAGGCGGCCGCCGCTCTTGGGATGTCGCGGTGGCAGTCGAGGCTGGACCTCTGCCGCGTGAAGTGGGGCGAGCTTGTCGTTGAGACCACGGAGCCGATGCGCCGCGGCATACTGCTCGAGCCGCTGGTCGCCGAGCTCTACCGCCGCGCCACCGGCCACGACACCGAGAAGGGCCTGTGGATCGAGTCGCCCGAGCACCCGTTCATGTCGACCACGCTCGACCTCGTCGACCGCACCGACGACTGCCTCGTCCAGCTCAAGACCGCGTCGACCTGGGCCCGCGACCTGTGGGGCGCGCCGGGCAGCCCGACGGCGCCGGCCGACTACATCCTCCAGGTCCAGCATGAGATGGCGGTCACCGGCGCAACCGAGGACCGGCTTGCCGTCCTGTTCGCCGACCAGAGCACGTTCCGCGGGCTCTGCTGGATGCTGCGGGGCGGGATGGCGGTCGGGCGGGTCCTCGAGTACGTCGAGGAGATGGTGGCAACCGAAGACTCGCGATGCGAGTTCCTGCTCGTGCCCGTCAAGCGCGACGACGCGATGATCGCCGCCATCATCGAGGGCGAGAGGCAATTCTGGGAGACGTACGTACTCCCGCACGTCGAGCCGCCCGACGACGCGATCCCGCAGCGGTCGTCCGACATGCTGGAGGCCGACGAGCAGCAGCGCGACCTCCTGCGGCGGTTGCGGGACGCGAAGCGGGCGCAGAAGGTCACGGATGAGCGGTACGAGCAGATCGCCGCCGAGGTCCGCACAGCGATAGGAGAGGCCGCCGGCATCGTCGCGGACGGTATCTGCACGATCTCATACAAGGCGCCGCCGCCGACAGCGGACCTCGACTACGAGGGCCTCGTCGTGCAGGCCCGCCGCAGGCGCATCGCCGAGGGCGCGACGGTCGACGCGGCGATACTGGAGCACACCACCGCCGCAACGGACTGGCAAGCGGTGTGGTCGAGGATTGACCCGCGCGTGGGCGCGGTGAGGGATGAACTGGTCGCGCAGGCTACGCGGCTCGTCCAGGGCCGGCGGCGGTTCGCCCCGCGGTTCGAGCGGGACTAGGTGGTTGCGTGCACAGCCAATTCCGGGTATCATCCGCCGTGTGGCGGAGGGCCCGGGACTGAGCAGAAAGGGGACGACAAGATGGGCGACAGAGAGAGAGAGATTGTGCCGGCGCCGCACCAGGAGATAACCGTAGAGTCGGGCGAGTACATGAGGCAGCGGTCGGCGTTCGAGCACCTCCAGCGGGTCGGCAAACTGTTCGCCGAGTCGCAGCTGGTCCCCGACCGCTTCCGCGGGAAGATCGCCGACTGCGCGATCATTTTGCAGATGGCCTGGCGCCACGACGCAGACCCCATGATGTTCTTCAACGGGGTTTACATCGTCCACGGGACGCCGGCATTCGAGGCGAAACTCGCCATCGCTCTCGTCAATTCCCGGGGCGTGTTCACGGGCCCGATACAGTACGAGTACAGCGGGAGCGGCGAGACCCGCGCGTGCAGAGCCTTCGCATCGTCGGCCCGCGGCGGCGCGCTCTGCGAGGCCACGGTCGACATGCGGATGGCGCAGGCCGAGGGCTGGACCGCAAACAAGAAGTGGCTATCCATGCCCGACGTGATGCTCGCGTACCGCAGCGCGGCGTTTCTGATCCGCCGGTACGCCCCCGACTGCCTCTACGGGATGCGGACGGCGGACGAGATCGAGGACGAGAGGGCGCGGTCGGTGGACGTGACGGTACTCGACAGCGCGAGCCAGGAAATCAAGCAGCGACTCGCCGACACCATCGCGGCAGGCCAGTCGGTCGCCCTCCCCGCGGCGCAACCCACGGCCGCACCCGTCGAGGTGCCGCAGCGCGCCCAGGA
>JBDREM010000235.1:0-12100 GCA_043819695.1 Planctomycetota bacterium | reverse complement strand
CGTGTAGAATACCGGCTCCCACTCCGGGCCCGAGGGCAAACGAATGGCCAGATCAGACGAGCGCGCGCGGTACCGCAGCCCGCTCACCGCACGGTATGCGGGGACTGCGATGTCACATACCTTCTCGGACGACTTCAAGTTCAAGACGTGGCGGCGGCTGTGGATCGCGCTGGCCGAGGCCGAACGCGAGCTCGGCCTGCCCATCACGCAGACGCAGATCAACGAGATGAAGCGGGCGGCGGACAACATCAACTACGCCGACGCGGAACGGATCGAGAGGCAGGTCCGCCACGACGTGATGGCGCACGTGAAGGCGTTCGGGCGCCAGTGCCCGAAGGCAGCGGGCATCATCCACCTCGGCGCGACGAGCTGCTTCGTGGCCGACAACACCGAGCTGCTGCAGATCCGCGAGGGGCTGGGGATCGTCCGGGCCAAGCTGGCGAAGCTCATCGACGCGCTCGGCCGGTTCGCGACGAAGTACCGCAAGCTGCCGACGCTCGGCTTCACGCACTTTCAGCCGGCTCAGCCGACGACGGTCGGCAAGCGGGCGTGCCTGTGGGCGCAGGACTTCGTGCTCGACCTCGACGAGATGGAGACGCGGATCGAGCGCCTCAGGTTCCGCGGCGTGAAGGGCACGACGGGCACGCAGGCCAGCTTCCTCGCGTTGTTCGGCGGGGACGAGCGGAAAGTTCTCCGCCTCGAGAAGCTCGTCGCGAAGAAAATGGGCTTCAGCTCGACGTTCCCCGTTACCGGCCAGACGTACACGCGGAAGGTCGACGCGCAGGCGCTGGCCGCGCTGTCGGGCGTCGCGCAGTCGGCCAGCAAGATGGCGACCGACATCCGCCTGCTGCAGGGCCTGAAGGAGATCGAGGAGCCGTTCGGGAAGAAGCAGATCGGCTCGTCGGCGATGGCTTACAAGCGGAACCCGATGCGGTCGGAGCGTGTTTGCGCCCTCGCGCGTTTCGTGATCGCGAGCAGCGCGAACCCCGCGATCACCGCGGCCACTCAATGGCTCGAGCGCACGCTCGACGACAGCGCGAACCGGCGGCTCGCGATCGCCGAGTCATTCCTCGCGGCCGACGCAATCCTTAACATCTGCCTCGACGTGGCCGGCGGCCTCGTGGTGAACAAGGCGCAGATTGCGAAGCGGCTCGCCGCCGAGCTGCCGTTCATGGCGACGGAGGAGATTCTGATGGCGGCCGTCAACGCGGGCGGCGACCGGCAGAAGCTGCACGAGCGCATCCGCGTGCATGCGCAGGCCGCGGCACACGCCGTCAAGCAGGAGGGCCGCGAGAACGACCTGCTCGAACGGCTTGCGGCGGACGATGCGTTTGCGGCCGTTCGCGGGATGCTCAGGCCGATGACCGACCCGCGGCGGTTCGTGGGCCGGGCGCCGTCGCAGGTGTCTGATTTCGTCCGCGACGTCATCGGCCCGATCCGGCGGAAATACCGGACGGCGATGCGCGAACTGGAAAACGAAAGGATCACGGTATGAAACGCTTTCTGCTTGTGCTGCTCGGCTGCTTGGCCTTGGCGGCCGGCGGCTGCAACATCACGCCCGATGAAGACCCCGGTTATCACATCCGGGTCGAAACACACCCCCGAACAGAATGCGAGACGTCGTAATGGACAAGAGCATCGCCAGGCGGCTCGCCAGACTCCGCTCGAAGTTCCGCCGCAACAAGATCGACGCGATGCTAGTCGTCTCGGACCCGAACGTGCGGTACCTGAGCGGGTTCACGGGCGACAGCACCCGCCTGTTGATCACCCCGGCCGACGCGCTGCTTCTGACCGATTTCCGTTACGTCGAGCAGGCGGAGGGCGAGTGCAAGGGATGCCGTGTGGTCGACACGAGGCACGCGATGCACAAGGCTGTTTGCCGCGAGGCGAAGAGGCTGGGGGTGAAGCGCCTCGGGCTCGCGCCCGCGTCGGTCTCGCTGGCCGAGGCGGACAGTTTTCTGGAGCTTTTGCGCAAGCGGCAGATCGAGCCGGTCCGCGTCTCGGGCCTCGTCGAGGACCTCCGGTCGGTCAAGGATGCGGGCGAGATCAAGATGATTCAGGCGAGCGTCGACGCCGCCGGCAAGGCCCTCGAGCACATCAAGCAGTTCCTCGTGCCCGGCATTCGTGAGATCGACGTCGCGACCGAGATGGAGTACTACGTCCGGGGGCTCGGCTTCGACGGGATGGGGTTCCCGACGATCGTCGCGTTCGGCCCCAACGGCTCGCGGTGCCACCACATACCGTCGCAGCGCCGCCTGAGGGCGGGCGATCCGGTTCTCATCGACTGGGGCGTGCGGTGCGACGGGTACGTAAGCGACTTGACAAGGACGTTCTTCCACACTAAGATTCCGGGGAGGTTCGAGCGGATTTACCGGACGGTTTACGAGGCTCAGCGCCGTGCGATCCGGCAGATTCGGCCGGGCGCAACGTGCGGCGTTGTCGACGCGGCCGCCCGCAGCTACATCACAAAGGCCGGGTTCGGGCGGAGATTTGGCCACGGGCTCGGCCACAGCATTGGGCTGCAGGTCCACGAGGTGCCCGGTTTTGCGAAGGGCTCGGGCACCGTGCTCAAGAGAGGCATGGTCTTCACCGTCGAGCCGGGGATTTACGTACCCGGGCTCGGCGGCGTGAGGATCGAGGACGACGTGCTTGTGACGGCCGCGGGCGCCAGGGTGCTCTCGAGCGTCCCGAAGAAGCTGAAAGATGTGGTCATTGGAGGATAACGGGTGATCGGCGGCAGCGAGCTCAAGAACGGCATGACGATCCTGTACAACGGGGACCCGTGCCGAGTCGAATACTTCCAGCACGTGAAGCCCGGCAAGGGCTCCGCCTTCACGCGGACCAAGTTGAGGAACCTGGCGACAGGGGCGGTCCTCGAGTACACCTTCAAGACGCGCGAGAACATCGAGACCGCGCTGATCGAGCGGAAGGAGATGGAGTATCTCTACCGCGACGGCTCAGACCTCTATTTTATGGACCCCGAGAGCTACGAGCAGCTTCCGTTCTCCGCCAAGCGGTGCAAGAACATCATCCCTTACCTGAAGGAGAACATGCACGTCACCGTGGTGATGTACGAGGACAAGGTGCTCGACATCACCGTCCCGAACTTCGTCGATCTCAAGGTCGCCAAGACCGACCCCGGCGTGAAGGGCGATACGGCGGCCGGCGGAAGCAAGCCGGCCGAGCTGGAGACGGGCGGCGTTGTGAACGTCCCGCTCTTCATCAACGAGGGAGACGTGATCCAGATCGACACGCGAACCGGAGAATATCTGGGCAGAGCATAACGCCGGCGCGCGTGCGACGCTGCGGGCCGGCTTTCCTGCGCCGGAGGAGAATAATGGACGTCGAAGAGATACGCCGGCTGCTCGACGAGCTGGCGTCCTTCATGAAGAAGAACGACCTGTCCGAGCTCGAGATCGACATAGACGGAGCCAGCGTCAAGCTCAGGAAGACGGGCAGCCAGATTCAGCAGCAGGTCGTCACGCACACCGCGGCGCCTGGCCTGGCAGCGGCTGCGGGGCCTGCCGCCGCGCCGCCGCCCGCGCACACCGCCGGTGCCGGGGAAACGGACGATGCGCCCGGAACGGTCAGGGTCACGTCGCCGATGGTTGGCACGTTCTACCGCTCACCCAAGGCCGACGCCGACCACTTGGTCGAAGTGGCCGACGAGGTCGAGGAGGACACCGTGCTCTGCATCATCGAGGCGATGAAGGTGATGAACGAGATCAAGGCGGAACACAAGGGGCGGGTCGTCAAGATCCTCGTCGAGAACGGCGACCCCGTCGAGTATGGCCAGCCTCTGTTCCTGATCGCCACAAGTGAGTAACGTTATTCGTTATCCGTGATTGGTTATTGGGACGTGCATCGCGGGCGCCCCGGTACTTCGGAAGGGCATCGAATGGACCACCCGAACAACGGATGACCGATAACTAATAACGAGCGGAGCGATTTCGTGTTCTCACGAATCCTCATATGTGCCCGCGGCGAAATAGCCCTCAGGATCATCCGGGCCTGCCGGGAGCTGGGCATATCAACGGTCGCGGCCTATTCCGAGGCGGACAAGGACTCCATCTACCTCAACTTCGCCGACCAGACAATCTGCATCGGCCCCGGCGCCAGCGAGAAAAGCTACCTCAACATCCCTGCCATCATCTCGGCCGCGGAAGTGGCCGACGTGGAGGCCATTCATCCCGGTTACGGGTTCCTGTCCGAGGTGAGCCGGTTCGCCGAGGTCTGCCGAAGCTGCAACCTCGAATTCATCGGCCCTTCGGCCGCGGCCATGCGCAAGATGGGCGACAAGGTCAAGGCGCGCGAGATCGCCGCCGCCGCCGGCGTGCCCGTCGTCCCCGGCAGCAAGGGCGCCGTCCAGGCCGGCGAGGAAGCAGTCGCCATCGCCCGCGAAGTGGGCTATCCGGTCCTCGTCAAGGCCAGCATGGGCGGCGGCGGCCGCGGGATGCGCGCCGCTCACAACGACATGAGCCTGCTCAACTGCTTCGCCGTGGCCGAGGCCGAGGCCGAAGCGTCGTTCGGCGACAAGGCCGTCTACGTCGAGAAATACGTGAGCGGCGCCCGCCACGTCGAAATCCAGCTTCTCGGCGACCACCACGGCAACGTCATCCACCTGGGCGACCGCGACTGCAGCCTCCAGCGCCGGCACCAGAAGCTGATCGAGGAGGCCCCGTGCCCCACGCTCGACGACGGCCTCCGTGAGAAGCTCGGCCAGTCCGCCATCACCATCGCCAAGGCTGTCGACTACTACGGCGCGGGCACCATCGAGTTCCTCGTCGACCGAGACAACAACTACTACTTCATCGAGATGAACTGCCGCATCCAGGTGGAGCATCCTGTGACCGAGATGGTGACCGGGGTCGACATCCTGCGCGAGCAGCTCCGGATCGCGTCGGGCGAGCGCCTGAGCCTGCGGCAGGAAGACATCAAGATGACGGGCGTCGCGATCGAATGCCGCATCAACGCCGAAGACCCGGTGACGTTCCGGCCGGCGCCGGGCACGATCACGAAGTACTACCCGCCCGGCGGCCCGGGCGTCCGTGTCGACTCACACGCGTACGCCGGCTTTACAATCTGCCCGACCTACGATTCGCTCGTGAGCAAGCTCATCGTGCACCGCAGGAACCGCCGCGAGGCCATTGCCTGCATGCAGCGGGCGCTCGAAGAGTACATCATCGAGGGCATCAAGACCACCATCCCGCTCTACCTCGACATCTTCGGCCACAGCGCGTTCCTCTCCGGGCGAGTCGACACGAAGTTCGTCGAGGACATCCTCGACAACGGCGGGTTCCCCAACACAAGGGAGCCGCCGAACGAGACCGACATGGACGCCGATGAGAACACAAACTCCTAGATAGGGAGGGAGACAAATGGCACGCCCCTGGACAAGGCTGCGTTACACCGAGTACCTGCTCGTGATGTTGGCCGGCCTGCTGCTCTGGGTCCTGGCCGTCAAGAGCCTGAGCGGCAAACAGTCTCACACGCTCGACGTGATCTGCATCATCTTCGGCGTCAGCCTCATCATCTGGCAGTTGCTCAAGCTGGTCAAGACGTTCAAACGCGACGTGAGACGATACGTCGTGCTCAAGAGCGAGACCGGGACGGTGCGGGTCCACGCGATCGCCGTCGAAGAGGCGCTGCGGCACACGGCCAAGTCGCTGCCCGAGGTCCACGACGTCCACGTCCGCCTGGTCATCGACAAGCAGACGAGCATGCCGTCGGCCGGCGAGGTCGACGCGCGGATCAGGGACATCACCAACATCGTCACCGTCCACGACGCCCTCTCGAAGGTCCTCGCCGAACGCTACGAGCAGATCATCCCCGGCGCGCCGCCCATCGAGTTCCACCTGACCATCAAGCACCACTTCAAGCCGCCCAGCAAGCCGAAGAAAAAAAAGAAGGGCGGCGAGAAGATCGTGCCGCCGGAGGAAGATGAGACAAAGGCGATTCGCGCGCCGCAGTATCCGGTGCCGAAGTAAGACCAGGCGTTCCGGATCGCATTCACGCAGTGGTCGGGACCGTTGTCTCGGTGGCGAGGTCCGAGGCTGCTTCCTAATCTTAATCGTACTCCTAATCGTAATCCTGCGTCCCAACGGCGATCAGGATTAAGATTATGATTGGGATTAGGACTGAGGTCTGCAGCACCGGGACGCCACAGGGGAATGCGAAATGGACGAGACCTACCACGTCGTTGCGCGGGAAGAGCTCACCGGGCCGCTGCAGCCCATCGCCGGCGCCATCGCCACGGCGACGGGTAAGGTGGTGCTCGACGTCACGCGCGAGATCCGCGGCAAAATCGGCATTCTGGCGTCGGGCCTGGCCAAAGACCAGGCCGACGCGGCGATCAGCATCCTCGGCCACGCCGGCGTCCGCGCCTTTGCATTGCCCGAGAGCGACGTGGTCCGGTTCCCCGATCCCGTCTTCCTCGAGACCGCCCGCCTCGGCGACGACGCCCTCGAAGTGTCCGACCTGCGCGACAAACACGGCCGCCGCATCGGACAGGTCAATGTGCCCTACGCCGACATCGTCTTCATCGCCGCCGCGCACGTGCGAACGGAAGCCAAGAAACGAGTGGTCGAGAGCCAGCCGGGCCTGCACGCCATTCCCCCCGTGCCCGGAGTCGGCCTTGCCGGCGCACTCGCGGCGGCCTTGCCCGCCCTCGGCGCTGGAGAACGAACCTTCCACATGGCGAGCAAATCGGACTACGACCACTTCCTCGACATCTTCGCGATCGAGCCGGCACACCACCTCCGCCTGAACGCCAGCAAGTTCAACTTCACCCAGACGGGAATGAAGCTGCAGCCCACGTCGATCGCCAACCTCACGCGGTTCATCAAGCACTTCGTCGTCAGGTGCGATCACGCCCTCATCGACGCCAGCATCCGCCATATCCTCGACGGTTCCCCCCAAACCAACCTCACGTTCAACCACCCCGCGCAATACGACGCCTATCTCTCCTGGCGCGTGCAACTTCTCTACAACCCAGAATAGCGGGTGGCAGGGGTGAGTGATGAGTGATGAGTGATGAGGGGTGAGGGGTGAGTGATGAGGGGTGAGGGGTAAGTGGTGAGTGATGAGGGGTGAGGGGTAAGTGGTGAGTGAATGACTCCCGTCCGGAGTGTCCCTGTAAGCGCGGCAGCTTGTGGCGCCACGCCCGGCCGCATTAACGCCGGACCGAAGTGTCACCGGGAGCTGGGCAAGCTTGGCCGCGAGGCCGTTGATCATCCGCCGCACTTCATCCAGCTTCTCGCGGATCGGCCCCTGAGCATCTCGGCCGGTGAAACCCAACTCCCCGGCGATGGTCAGTTGCGTATCCACCTCCGCCAGGGAACCGCGGGCCACATAGAGGGACTGTTTGAACTCCTTCGTATGCTGCCGGGCTTGTCCTTCCGCGATGTTGGAAGGCACGGAGACAGCCGCCCGCTGTAATTGACTGGCCAGCCCGAACTTCTCCGAATCGGGGAACCCGCGCGTGAGAACGTAGACATCTTTGACAAGCCCGATCGCTTTTTGCCGGACCAGCAGGTCCCTGTAGCTTCGGATTACCCTCTCCGACATGCCTTTCCTCCTTGTTTTCAGAGCTGACTGTTTCTCCCCCACGTGTCTTCCCCTCACCCCTCACCCCTCATCACTCACCCCTCACCCCTCATCACTCACCCCTGCTACTTCTCCTCAAAGACCTGCGCGGAATAGATGGAGACCTCGGTGTCTTTCTGCTTCCACGCATCGGCTGACAGGCCGATCTTGTAGCGGCAGAGGTGCGAGATGAACGTCCGCTTGTCCCAGCCCTGCTCCGTCGCGACCTGCGGCAGGTAGGTGCCTCCCCTCCGGCCCCGCTTGATGTAGAGCCCGTGCACGCCGACGATGAAATCAAGCGGGTCGTTTATCCGCGTCATCGGCGACAGGACGGAGATCTGGATGTCGATGGCCGGCTCCTCCTTCGCGGTGATCGGGTCGTCGCGGAAGCGGAAGTCGTCGCGGGCCGACGCCACGGCCATCCGCTGCACGAGCTTCCAGAGCGGGTCGTCGGAGGAGAAATTGCCGATGCAGCCGCGCAGGCGGCCCTTGTTCTTGTACGTGACGAATACGCCCCGCTTGACCTCAAGCTCCTTGTCCTTGATGTCGAAATTCGGCAGCTTTTCGCCGCGGAGCGTCGCCCGCAGCGTCTTCCGCGCGACCTCGAGCAGCGTCTTCCGCCCGGCCGCGCTCACCTCGCCCGGGCCGATCGTGAACGCGATCGCGGCGTAGCTGACGGAATGGTCGTAGTCGCCCTCGCGGTCGCCCGAGAGATAGTAGTCGAGCAGCGCGCCCTGGCAGTCGGGCGTGAGCATTTCGAGCATCACGGCGATGGGCACGCGCCCGCAGATCGTCGCGCGCCACCGAGCGACGTACTTGCCGAAGTCCGGCCCGTCGAGCCGCAGGATGCGGTCTATGGCGCCCTTGTCGAGCGCCGCGATCCCGTTGCGGACGACCTCGTTCCGCTCGGCCTTCGTCGCCGCGTTGCCCGCCTGCTTCGCGAACGGCTCGTAGTTGAACATCCGCCCGTAGTGCGTGAAGTCGGAGCTCGCGACGACCAGCGTGTGCGCGTCCATGTGCTCGCGCAACACGTTCGCCAGCTTCGCGCAGTCGTCGTCTGCGAGTTGCCCCAGCACGATCGGGACGAGCTTGAACTCTTTCAGAGCGACCTGGAGGAACGGGAGTTGCAGCTCGAGCGAATGCTCGTTGCGGTGGGCTGCGGCGATCGAGCGGACGAGCGGCGACTTGAGGACGGCGTCGCACGCCTTCCGGTCGAGCGGGATCCGGCCGAGCGGCGTCTCGTAGAAATCGACGTTCGCGATCGACCCGCCCCGGAACCCGACGTGGTGCGTCGGCGCCAGCACGACCACGCGGCGGATGTCCCGCCCCCGAAGCTTCGCGTACACCGCGCCGGCGCACTTGCCCGAGAACTCATAGCCCGCGTGCGGCGCGATCACGCCCACCGGCGGCCCGGGCAGAGCCGCCTTCGGCGCCTTCGCGAAATATCCCTCGATCTCGTCCCGGAGAGCCTTCGGATCAGCCTTGTACCACGTTCCCGCCTTGACAGCGGGGCGGACGCGCACGTCCTGCCCACGGGCCGTCGCCGCGAGCGACAGAAGGAGAACGGGCCACGCCGCCATCCACACGATACTGCCCCGAGAGCTCAGCAGACTTTTCATCGTTCCGCCTCCCAACGACTCCCCCGGTATAATTCTACCGCGCGTTGAGGATAAATCAAACGGAACGGCGAAAAGCTCCCCACGGCGCTTTCCGAGATGCCAAGAGCCTGGGCCGGCGAGCCCTCCCGCCGGAGCGGCGGGAAGGCTCACCTGGGCCGGTCAACGTGTACGTTGTGGCGAATGGATCACAACCCCTCGAACGGGTTGTCCACCTCGCCCTCCTTTTTCTCTCCCTCCTCGGCTCCGGCTCCTCCGGCGTTTCCACGCCGTTCCTCCCTGTTCGCGCGGAACTGCCGCGTGCGCTCGGCCCGCAACTGTTCGGAGATCGCCGCGGACCACGCCTCGATCTGCTTCAACTGCTTGTCGATCTCCGCGTGCTCCTTGTTGGCGGCGAGCGTCGCCTGGTACTTCGTGAGGAACGCGGCGACGGCCTCGTCTTTCTTCTTCTTGAGCCCCGCCAGTTCCTTGACCTCGGTGGTCAGCTTGGCCATTTTCTCGCGCAGTTGGTTGGAACGGGTTTGGAGCTCCCTGAACTTCCTCATGCGCTCCTCGCGGTTCGCGCGGTCCTGGCGGCCGGCCCCTCCGCGAAACACCTGCCTGAGCTCCGTTGATACCTGCTCCCGCTCCTTCTTGAGGTCGGCGTACTCCGGGTTGGCGTTCACGTCGGCCTCGCACGCGGCCATTGCATCGAAGGCAGCCTTCATCGCAGCCGCCACTTCCGCGTCCGCCAGGACCTTCGTCTCGATCTCCTGCTGCTTGGCCTGGAGCGCCCGCTCCTGAAGGGCCAGTGCGACGGCCTCCTTCTCGAGCGGCGTCTTTGCTTCAGTGATCGTCGGGGTAGTCAGGCGCGTCATCGCCGCCCGCACGCCGCGGTCCACCGCTTGCCGCTGGCCACCGCGGTCCACCGCTTGCCGCTGGCCGCCGCGGTCCACCGCTCGCCGCTCGCCCGCGCTCACAACCGACTGGGCGCCGTTCAGCCCCGTCACCAGGACCGTTCCAACGAGCACGTTCACCAACATCTTCTTGCCGTTCATCTCAGTCTCCTCTTCTGTCAATTGGACGGTGAAACGTGTGCCTACGACCGAGACCGTCCCAAGCTCGGTCCGCACGGCAAACAATCTGCCTCTGCTCGCATTGACTTCGCAGTCAATCTCGCCGCGGGTGAGGACCACTTCCTCCGCGTTCTGCGTTCCCGCGATCTGTGCCGAACTTCCCGGCTCCATTGTCACATAGGCATATCCTCCCATACTTAGTTCGGCCGTGCCTTCGTCCGTGTGGACGATGGCCCCGCGCCGTACTGTCCCGTCCCCTTCAACTCGATAGTCGCCTATTGCGGCCGGCTCCGCGTAGGCCGGCTTCCGGCTGATGGGCTTCTGCGGCTCGCCCGGCCACCACACCGATATGAGACCGGCCACGAGCAGCGCCGCCGCGGCCGCGGCGGCCCACCCAATAGCAAAGCGCCGCCTCGACCTGTCCGCTCGCGCAAGAACGCGGCCGGACAGGTCAGGCGGCCCCTTGCCGCCCAGACACTCCCCCAGGCATGTCTCGGTCAGGCGGTCGATCCACTGCTCGCGGTCCATCAGGCGCCCTCCAGCCTGAGACGCGCCCGCACGCACTTCGACAGCCGCGCCCGGATACGCTGCAAGGCGGACTTTATGCCGTCGACCGTCATCGACAGGATATCGGCGATCTCGTGGCGCGATTTCTCCTCGGCGTAGCGGAGGTCGAGGATTTCGCGGCCCCGCGCCGGTATCGCCTTCAGGCACTCACGCAGGGCTTCGAGGTACTGCGAGCCGTCGTCCCCGCCGGGAAATGTCGACGCCCAGACCTCTTCGGCCTGCTCGAGCATGGGGCCGTCGATCCTCACCGGGCTGCGCTTCTCCTTCGCCCAATGCCGGAGCAGGAGGTTGCGGGCGATCCCGCGAAGCCACGCGCCGCGCCGCCGGGCGTCGTCCAGAGAAGGCGGCGGAGAGTCGCGGAACGTGGTCAGGAAGGTCTCCTGCACGAGATCATGGGCGAGGTCGTCGCCCGCGCCAAGGTACTTAACGTACCTGTAGACCTCGGCTTGGTGCGCCCTGAGCAACATCTCGAGTGTCTTACGCCTCACGCTCCACGCTCTGAACCAACAAAAGCCCTTTGTTAGTAAGTCCGCAAGACGCGCCGAACGGGTGCATGTGATCTTGCTTTTTTTTGTACCAATATCTTGCCCTGTCAGCACTCGCATGCGTTTCTTGAATCGGGCGAGAGCCTGCGGCCTTGAGGCCCGTAGGGCCGACAGATTATAGCACGCGGCGTCAGTCGTGGCTACGCAGCAGGAAGCGAGGCAAGCCCGTGGAACGATCGATGTTCTCAACCGCAACTACAGCGCCGCCTACAAGGGCTTCCGCGACGTCCCGCTCGTCGGCGCGCTCCCGCGCGAGCTCTACGACGCCGCCGACGCCGTCGACGGGGCCGGCAAGTGGGCCATCTTCTGGCACATCACGATGAACCTCTCCAAACCGATCTTGTCGGTCATCGCGCTCGGCGCGTTCACCGCGGCCTGCGCGAACTTCATGTTCGCACTGCTCATCCGCCTGGACGAAAAGATGTGGACGCTGATGGTCTGGCTGTACCATCTTCAGCAGCGAAGCGGCCGGGCGGTCGTATACGCCTCGGTCATCATCGCCGCCATCCCCGCGTTCCTCGTGTCCGTCTTCTGCCAGAAGATCATCCTCCGCGGCATCGTCGTGCCCGAGGAGAAGTAATCCCTGCCGGATCGCATCAGCGCTGCCGCTTGCGGAGCGGCTCGCGGATCGGACGGAACTGCGGGTCGGCGCCGAGGCCGAGCTCGAGCCAGTCGCGGTGGCTCTTCAGGTAGCGCTTGAGTGTCTTGCGCGAAGCCTCGTCGCTCGCCGCGG
>JBDREM010000234.1:0-4539 GCA_043819695.1 Planctomycetota bacterium | reverse complement strand
GGTGTTCGTCTTGTGGTGGTCGATGCACACCGTCTTCATCTTCGTCCGCGCGATGACGGCGCCGACGCGGCCGAGGCGCTCGAGCGAGCCGACGTCGAGCACGAAGGCCGCGTCGCACTTCTCGATGCGCTCGCGCAGCTTCTCCGAGTACACTTTGATCGTGCCGCGCGGATCGAGGAAGTGATATATCTTCGGCGTCGGATGTTCGTCAACGATGAGCACCTTCTTGCCGAGCTTGCGGAGAACCTGCGCGAGCGCGAGCTGCGACGCGACCGCATCGCCGTCCGGGAAGACGTGCGAGGCGACGAGGAACGAGTTGTTCTCGCGAATGACGGCTTTCACTCTCTGCCACATCGACGCGTGTCCTCAGGGGCCGGAAGAGCGGAACGCCGCGGCGCCCTCTTCATACAGGTCGCGGCCGGCGGTGTCGTTGATGACGAACGCGGGGAAGTCTTTCACCTCGAGCCGCCGGACGGCCTCGGGCCCGAGCTCGGGGAACGCGATAACGTCGCACGCCGTGATGCAGCGTGCGAGCAGCGCGGCGACTCCGCCGACCGCGCCGAGGTAGACGGCGCCGCGCTCGGTCATCGCCTCGATGACGGCGGGCGACCGCTTGCCCTTGCCAATCGTCGCCCGTACGCCCGCGCCGAGCAGCGGCGGCGTGTACGGGTCCATCCGCCCGCTCGTCGTCGGCCCCGCCGAGCCGACGATTTCGCCCGGCCGCGCCGGCGACGGCCCGGCGTAGTAGATGACCTGCCCGTCGAGCCCGAACGGCGGCTCGTCGCCCCGTTCGAGCATCGCAACGAGCCGCTTGTGAGCCGTGTCGCGCGCCGTGTAGATAACGCCGCACAGCAACACGCGGTCGCCGGCCTTCAGATGCGCGACGTCCTCCCTCGAGAGCGGCGTGGTCAGCCGGATCGGTTCCGCTCCGGTCATAGCTCGATCCTTCGGTGGCGATGTGCGTGGCACTCGAGGACGACGGCGACCGGCAGGCTTGCGATGTGGCACGGCGCCGCCGCCGCGTGCACGGCCAGCGCCGTCGTGCTCCCGCCGAGCCCGGCCGGGCCGATGCCAAGCCGGTTGATCCGCTCGAGCGCCGCCGCCTCGATCCTCGCGAGCCGCGCATCGCCCGACGGCTCGCCCAGCGGCCGCGTCAGCGCCTTCTTCGCCAGCTTCGCGGCAAGCTCGAGGTCGCCGCCGATCCCGAGCCCGACCGTGACCGGCGGGCAGGCGTTGACGGCGCCCGCGCGGACGACGTCGGCCGCGTAGCCGATCACGCCCTCCTCGCCCGCGGCCGGCGGCAGCACGCACGCGCGGCTCATGTTCTCCGACCCGCCGCCCTTCGCAAGAAAATCGATCACGAGTCTGTCGCCGGGGACGACGTCAACGTGGATGACGGCCGGCGTGTTGTCGCCCGTGTTCTCGCGCGAGAACGGATCGCACACGCCGTTGCGGAGATAGCCGTCCGCGCAGCCCTTGCGCACGCCGCCGGTCAGCGCGGCGTTCAGCCCGCCCTCGACGCGCACGTCCTCGCCCAGCTCGACGAACAGGACCGCGAGGCCCGTGTCCTGGCAGAGCGGAAGCTTGCCCTGCCTCGCGATCCTGGCGTTCTCGAGGATCTGAGCGAGCACGTCGCGCCCGGCCGGCGACGATTCGGCATCGAGGGCCTTCTCGACGGCGCGGACCACGTCCTCGCCGAGCGCGTAGTTCGCGTCGATCGCCGCCGCGGCGACCGCGTCGATCACGTCCTGTGCCGGAATCGTTCGCACGGCGCACCTCGTTCAGGGACCCGGGACAGCCGGACAGCATTTGAGCATAACGGGCCGCTGAGGTCAAGGCGCCGCGCGGCGGTGATCGTTCCAATGTCCGTGTGTTGCTGTAGCCGAGGGCGCTGACCTCGGCCGGGCCGCCCTCAATGCGGGCGGCTACAGAAACAGCGCACTAAGCAGATCGGGAGCACACGAACATTGGAACGATTACGGCGGCGGCCGCGGAATCCCCGTCAGTACACGCCGAGGGCGGAGGACTCACGGCGAGCCCTGGGATTGCTCGGCGTCAATGCTGCGTCCCTTACAAATGGCAGTCGTCGTTCAGCTTCTCGAGCTTCCAGCCGAAGCGGATGTGCGAGACGATGTTGATGGCGCAGTTCTTCACGGTGAAGTTGCCGCGCAGCTTGCCCTCGGGGGCCATCACGTGCGAGAAGAAGACGAAGGCCGGGCCGCCGTGCGTGACGACGAGCACGTTGCCGCGCGTGTATCTCGCCGCGATCTCGGCCATCTTCGCGACGACGCGCGCCTGAAGCTCGCCGAGCGACTCGCCGCCCTCGGGCCGCGAGCCCAAGCGGTCGCGCTCGCGCTCCTCGCACTGCTCCGGCCACCGCTGCGCGATCTCGGGGTAGGTCAGCCCCGCCCACTCGCCGAAGTCCTCCTCGCGCAGCGCGTCGGTCTTGACGAGCGGCACGTCGCGTCTGGCGGAGTTGAACGCTCCGCCAGACGTGAGTGTTTGCTGAGAGCAAACACCAATGTGTCCGGCCGCCGCAGGAGGCCCGGCCCCCCTGCGGGGGCCGCGCAGTATGATCTCGGCCGTCTCGGTGCATCGGCGCAGGTCGCTCGAGTATGCCGCCTCGAACTTGACGGCCGCGAGCGCGGCGGCGACCTTCTCCGACTCGGCGCGCCCCTCGCCGCTCAGCTCGACGTCGGTCTGCCCCTGGATGCGGCCGGACTTGTTCCACACGGTCTTCCCGTGCCGGATGAGATAGACGTGGAGGTCTTGCTCGGTGGCCGGCGTGAGGTATCCGACGCCGGCCGCCTCGGCCTCGGCCTGCTCCATCCCGAGGGTGATCTCCGCCGCTTGCGGGAGCTTCGCGCCGCAGTCGCACGTGATCGACCGCCCGAACTGGAAGAGCGTCACGTCGTACTGCCGGCCACAACGTTTGCAGACCACGGCCATCGGTCAGTTCCGAGTTACGAGTTACGAGTTCCGGGTTACGAGTTCCGGGTTCCGGGTTGCCCAGCCGCGAGTGGTCCGCCCGCGGGGTTGCACTCGGAACTGCTTCTGTGCTTCAACAGGCTTTGGCGAGTTGCTTGCCGAGCTCGCGGCAGGCGGCGAGCGTTTTCTCGTCCGGCTTGCCGCGCGACTCGACCGTCTGCCCGACCTGCGTGCCGAGCCGGGCGAAGAGCTTTTCGAGCGGATCGCGGACACGCCCGCCGCCGCCGTGCGAGTAGAAGAGCGCGAGCGGCTTGTCGGTCAGGCCGTCGGCGCCGGCGCCCTTCGCGATGTGCCAGTCGTCGAGGAACATCTTCAGCCCGCCGGCGAGGTAGCTGTAGTAGTCGGGCGAGCCGAACGCTGCGGCGTCGAACTTAGCATACTCGGCGGGGTCCATTCGCTGCTCGTTCGTGTTGACGAGCGTCACGTCGGAGCCGGCCTCGCGCGCCCCTTCGCCGATCGCCTCGGCCATCGCGCCCGTGTTGCCGTGTTCCTGAGAATGATACAGAACCAGGATATTAGCCATGCTCTTGCTCCTTTCTTCCCTATCTTAATCCTAATCTTAATCCTAATCTTAATCCTAATCCTAATCCTAATCTTAATCCTAATCGCCGTTCGCACAAGGGAGTATGATTAGGATTACGATTAAGATTAGGAAACAAAGCTAACGAACACCCGCCGCGAGTGCGGCGACGAAATCGGACACCTTGGCAACAAGCTCCGCGCGCGGCAGGCCCGCGGCGGCCTCGATCTCGCGGACGACGGCGCTGCCGACGATCACGCCGTCGGCCAGCTCCGACATCGCGCGAACCTGCCCGGGCGTCGACACGCCGAACCCGACGGCGAGCGGCTTCGTCGTCTTCGAGCGAACGGCCCGCAGATACTCGCGGATGTCGTCGGGCAGGCTGTCCCGCGCGCCCGTGATGCCGGTGACCGAGACGCAGTAGATGAAACCCGTCGACGACTCGTCGGCGAGCTTGATGCGGTCGTCGGTGCTGGTCGGTGCGACGAAGAAGATCGTCGCGAGATCGGCGTTACGCGCCGGCCCGATCAGTTCGCCGGCCTCCTCGGCGATGAGGTCGGGCACGATCAGGCCGTCGACGCCGACGCGCTTCGCCTCGGCAACGAACCGCTCGATGCCGAACTTGTAGATGACGTTGTAGTACGTCATCAGCGCGATGGGGATTTCGGACCGCGTGCGAATATCGGCGACAAGTTCGAGCACCTTCGCGAGCGTCGTGCCGGCGTCGAGCGACCGCTGCCCCGCGGCCTGGATCTCGGGGCCGTCGGCGATGGGATCGCTGAACGGCATGCCGAGCTCGATGATGTCGACGCCCGCCTTCTCGAACGCGAGGATCAGCTCGCGCGTCGTGTCGAGGTCGGGATCGCCGGCGCAGAGGTAGACGTTGAACGCCGCCCGCCCATTGGCCTTGAGATCAGCGTATGTCTTTTCGATGCGGTTCACTGCTCAGTGCAACTCCTCGCCGAGGTGCTTGGCAACGGCCTGCACGTCCTTGTCGCCGCGGCCGGACAGGTTGATGATGACGAGTTCGG
>JBDREM010000233.1:0-9890 GCA_043819695.1 Planctomycetota bacterium | reverse complement strand
CCGCCATTCGGCCGGCGTGGCAGAGATACGGAAGGAATGACAGCCCGTGCTGGACAGATTCGGCCGCAGAATCAACTACCTTCGCATATCCGTCACCGACCGCTGCAATCTCCGCTGCGTCTACTGCATGCCCGAAGGAGGAGTGGCTCTCCTCTCCCACGACGACATCCTGTCCTTCGAGGAAATCCTTGAGGTCACGCGAACGGCGGTGCAGATGGGCATAGACAAGGTGCGGCTCACCGGCGGCGAGCCGCTCGTGCGGCGAGACATCGTGACGCTCACGTCGATGCTCGCCGAGATACCCGGGATCAAAGACTACGCAATGACCACCAACGGCCTGCTCCTCGACGAGTTCGCCCGGCCGCTGTTCGAGGCGGGCCTTCACCGGGTGAACGTCAGCCTCGACACCCTCGACCGGGAGCGATACGCGGAGATCACCCGCGGCGGCGACCTGGCGCGGGTACTGGCCGGCATTGACGCAGCCGCAGCCGCGGGGCTCACGCCCATCAAGCTGAACTGCGTCGTCCGAGAATCATCGTCCGAGCCGGACGCCAGACAGGTTGCCCGGTTCGCAGCAGAGAGAGGCCTCGAGGTGCGTTTCATTCGCCGGATGGACCCGGCCGCCGGCCAGTTCTGGCCCGTCGAAGGAGGCACGGGCGGCGACTGCATACGCTGCAACCGCCTGCGCCTTGCCAGCAACGGAGTAATTGTGCCATGTTTGTTCAGCGATCTCGCCTTCAGCGTCCGGGAGCTCGGCGCAAGGGAGGCGATCAGGAGGGCAGTCGAGGCCAAGCCCGAGGCGGGCACCACCAGCCGCAACAACAAATTCTGCCGCATCGGAGGATGAGACAGGCAGGCTTTCTCACGTGAACGGAAAGTGCGGTGCCCGCGCTCTACCTCGAGTAGTACGCCAGAATGTCTTTGCGCGTGACGATGCCGACCAGCCGCATATCGTCGTTCACCACCGGGATGCACCGGGTCTTCCGGGACTGGAACAGGCGGATCACTTTTGTGAGCGGGCACCCTTCCTTGACGGTGATGACCTTCCGTGTCAACATCTCTCCGATCTTCCGATCGAGGTTCGCAGGCAGGAGAAGGTCCGTCTGTGACAGGATGCCGACCACTTCGCACCGCTCGTTGACGACCGGCAGCGCGCCGACGGGGTTCTCAAGAAACAACGTGAGGGCGGCGCGGCAGGACCAGTCTCTGAACACCGTCGTCACATGCCGGTTCATTACCGCCTGGACGGTCGTGTTGTCGGGGTCGTGATAGCGCCGGAGGTCAAGGCCCATCTCGACCTCGCCGTATCCGGATGTGAGGTGCTGAAAGCCGCACTTCTGGCACATGTGCCTGGCGCGCAGGTTGGCGGACTCGATGCAGGACCAAATGCTCTCGAACCCCAGTTCGTGGCAGACTTGGATGCTGCACCGGACCAGTTCGGTCCCGATCCCCGTGTTCTGGTACGCGGGCGAGACGACGATGAGCATCTCGCACGATTTCTCGTCGATCGCGAACAGGCCGGCGTGTCCGACAACACCTTGGTCGAACGCCATCGCGGCGAGGTTCAAACCGCTGGCCATCAATCCCTCGGCCCACTTCACGCAAGCGTCATCGGTCGTAGGGGGCAGGCCGCCGAAGGACGCCTTGGGCTCGAAGTCCAGGTACATTTGAACCAACTGCGCCCGGCGCTTCTCGGCGAGCGGCCGAATCAGAATGGGCTCAGCGGCCTTGCTGATGAAGGCATGAGGATGGCGGCTGATGCTGCACTCGTCGAGCCCGGTGGTCATGTCGGCCTCCTCTCGCACCTGCCCCTGTTCGGGTGCCCCCTCAGACATCCATTAGACCATCATCATGCCCGTCATTCAAGGCCCTGCGTAGGCCTGCCGTATCACGACGGGGGAATTACGGCGGCAAAAACCATTTGACTGGCACCTGTCAACGCATAAGATACACGTAGCCTTACGGCATCGGCACGGCACCTACCAGAGGGATAGACCCCTTCGGGGCCGGGCTTCCCGGCGCGACCCTCTGACCAGTGGCGTCGAGCCCCAGGCTCCGTATGATGCGCAACGAGCTTGCTTCCGTCGCGGAGTCTTGAGGTTATGCGGCGTGGTTGTGCGCCAACCCGCGTGCTGACCATGCCGCGCCCGGATACTGGCCGGCGGCCCCATACGCGACCACGGGTACGCGGCGGACGAAAAGGGCGCGAAATGAAACTCGCCATTTCAGGGAAGGGCGGTGTCGGCAAGACCACGCTGACGGCGCTGCTGGCGCGCCGTCTGGCGGAGCGGGGCCGCGGGGTTCTGGCGGCCGATGCCGACCCGGACGCCAATCTCGCCGCCGCCCTGGGCTTCCCGTCGCCCGATGAGATCGTTCCGCTCGCCGAGATGAAGGAACTCATTGGCGAGCGGATGGGAACCGAGCCCGGCGCGGTCGGAGCTTACTTCAAGCTCAACCCCAAGGTCGACGACCTGCCCGCGAAATACTGCATCGAACACAACGGGCTGCGGTTGATCGTGATGGGCATGGTCAAACGCGGCGGCGCCGGCTGCGCCTGCCCCGAAAACATGTTCCTCAAGGCGCTTCTGGATCACGTGCTTCTCGGCCCGGACGAAGACGTTCTGGTGGACATGGAAGCGGGGCTCGAACACCTGGGCCGCGCGACGGCGGCTGCGGTGGATGGGCTGGTCGTCGTGGTCGAGCCGAGCCTGCGAAGCATCGAGACGTTGCACCGGATTCGGCGGCTGGCCGCCGACATCGGCCTGGAGCGCTGCTGGCCGGTCGCAAACAAGGTGTCGTGCGAAGAAGACCATGCATTTCTGTCACAGGCCGTCCCCGGCGACGGCTTGGCCGCCTGCGTCCCGGCGAGCGAAGCGATTGCCGCGGCGGGCCGCGGGCGGGGCTCCCTGCTGACAGCCGAAGACGGTGTGTGGCAAGCGGTCGACTCGGTACTCGAGAAAATACACGCCGACCTGTCCTGACGCGGGAGGAGACGAGGATAACGCGATGGGTGATAAGAACGATCCAAAGGACCGGCCGCGGACAATTGACCCGGCATCCCAAGCCATGCTTGCAAAGGCGGAGAAGGATGAGATCCGGACCGTCTGGGACCGCTGGGACGATATGCAGCCGGGCTGCAAGTTCGGCCGCGATGGCATCTGCTGCCGCCTCTGCAACATGGGCCCGTGCCGCATCATCGAGTCGTCTGACAAGAAGAAATGCGGCGTGTGCGGCGCCACGGCTGACACCATCGCTGCCCGCAACCTGGTGCGGATGATGGCCGGCGGCGCGGCAGCGCACTCAGACCACGGACGCGACGTCGCCCACACCTTGCTCATGGCGGCGGAGGGCAAGGCGGGCGACTACGAGATCAAGGACGAAGTCCGCCTGCGCGCGCTGGCCGGGGAATGCGGCATCTCAGCCGACGGCAAGGACACGAAAAAACTCGCCGAAGAAGTAGCCAGGACCGCCCTCCGCGAGTTCGGCCAGCAGCACGGCGAACTCCGGTTCATCTCGCGCGCCCCGAACGCGCTCCAGGAGAAGTGGAGGCGGCAGGGCGTGATACCGCGCGGGATCGACCGAGAGATCGTCCAGGTGATGCACACGACGCACATCGGCGTCGAGAACGACTGGAAGGAGGTTCTGAAACACGGAATCCGGGCAACGCTCGGCGACGGCTGGGGCGGCTCGATGATTGCGACCGACCTCTCGGACGTGCTGTTCGGTTCGCCAACGCCTGTGCGGGGAAGAGTCAACCTCGGGGTTCTCGACGAGGACAAGGTGAACATCGTCGTACACGGCCACGAGCCGAGCTTGTCCGAGATGATAGTCGCCGCGGCGCGGGACCCGGAGCTGATTGAGCTCGCGAAGCAGAAGGGCGCGAAAGGCATCAACCTTGCCGGCATGTGCTGCACAGCGAACGAGATTCTCATGCGGCACGGCATCCCCGTCGCAGGCAATTTCCTTCAGCAGGAGCTCGCGATCGCCACGGGCGCGGTGGACGCGATGGTCATTGACGTGCAGTGCATCATGCCGGCCCTGGGCGACCTGTGCCAGCGGTTCCACACGAAGCTCGTCACCACGTCGCCGAAGTGTCATTTCCCAGGAGGCCACATCGAGCGCGTCGAGTTCCGCGAAGACGCCGCACTGGAAACGGCGAAGCAGATAGTCCGGCTCGCCATCGAGAACTTCCCAAACCGCAATCCGGACGCACTCGACATACCGGCCATCGAGGAGAGCCTGATCGCCGGCTTCACCGCGGAAAACGTCTACAATTTCCTCGGCGGCCGCTACCGCGCGACATATCGGCCGCTGAACAACGCCATCATCGAGGGGCGCATCCGCGGGTTGGCCGGGGTGGTGGGATGCAACAACCCGAAAATCACCCACGACTACGGCCACGTGGAGATGGCCAAGGAACTCATCAGGAACGACGTGCTCGTCGTAGAGACCGGTTGTGCGGCCCAGGCGTGCGCCAAGGCGGGGCTGTTAAGGCCGGAAACCGAACTGGCGGGTGCGGGGCTGCGGGAAGTCTGCGAGGCCGTCGGGATACCGCCCGTGCTGCACGTCGGGTCTTGCGTGGACTGCAGCCGCATACTGGTCGCGCTGTGCAACGTACAGGCGGAAGGCGGGCTCGGCGATTGCCTGAGCGACCTGCCAGCGGCCGGCGCCGCGCCGGAGTGGATGTCGGAAAAGGCCGTGTCCATCGGATTCTACGTCGCCTGCTCAGGGGTCTTCACTACGTTGGGAACCCCGTGGCCCGTCCTGGGCAGCAAGGCCGTTTCGGACTATGTCTATGGCGGCATGGCAGAGGACTACGGCGGATACTTCGCCTATGAGGAGGACCCTGTCAAGGCCGCGCACTTGATGATCGACCACATCAACGAGAAGCGCGAGGCTCTGAAGCTGCGGCCGATGTTGCACAAAGCGGAGCCCGTTGCGGCCCCGGGCCATTGACAGCCACCTATCGGTTCGGAACAGGTTTTCGCGTAAAGGAAAGCGAACATGTCAAGAATCATCGCAACGGCTGCGATTCGCGGCGCTCACCGAATGGTCGAGCGCGCGGAAGAGGCCCTGGCCAGGGCGATCGAGGAGAAAGGCAAGGACGCCACCGTCGAGTACCCGAATACCGCCTACTACCTCCCGATCATGCTCCTCTTCCTGGGCCAGAAGGTCGAGAAGCTCGGGGACCTGGAGGAGTCGCTCCAGGAAGCGCGGAACCTGCTGCGCCCCGAGCCCACGGACGAACTGTGGCTTCCCTATCTGGGCGACGCCCTTGACGCCGGCGCGGCGACGCTCATCGCCGAGGAGACCATCGAGGTCCTGAAGTTCGTTACCGGTCCCAACCCAGCCGAGGGCATCTGGCTCAGCTTCACCGACGACGCGACGCTCCGCCTTCAGGGCATCAAGCTGGTAGACGGCCGGATGCCCGGCTTCGTGGCGATCGTCGGCAATTGCCCGACGAACCAGGAAGCGGTCGATCTTGTTCGCGGGCTCCAGGAGCGGAACATCCTCGTGTTCATGGCGGGGCACACCAACGGCCGCGCCATCGCCGAGCAGCTCGCCGAACAGAACATCCAGATGGACTGGGACACGTTCCTGGTGCCCTACGGCAAGGACATCACCGCCGCGGTGCACGCGCTGAACTTCGCCGCCCGCTCGGCGATGACGTTCGGCGGCATGGACCCCCGAAGCAGCCACACCATTCAGGATGCCCGCGGCATCCTGCTCTACAACCTCAATCGCGTCAACGCGTTCGTCTGGGCGCTGGGCGCCGACGACAACGCCGAGACCGAGGAGCAGGTCATCACCGACGAGAAGTACGCGACCGCCGCCGGCGCCATCAACTTCGGGTTCCCCGTCATCTCCAACGTCGACATCCCTGAAATCCTGCCCACGGGCATCTGCCGCTACGAGCACGTCGTGGCGAACGTCCCGATGGCGGACATCATCAGCCGATCGGTCGAGATCCGCGGGCTGACCCTCAAGATCGAGAAGGTCCCCATCCCCGTCCCGTACGGGGCCGGCTTCGAGGGCGAGCGCGTCCGTAAGGAGGACATGCACGTCCAGTTCGGAAGCAAGTATACCGACGGGTTCGAGCATCTCAAGATGGCGCCGATGGACGATGTGGTCGACGGGAAGATCGAGGTGGTCGGTCCGGAGGTCGACCAGATGCAGGAAGGCGAAGCGTATCCGCTCGGCATCGTGGTCGACGTGGCGGGCCGGGACTTCCAGGAGGACTTCGAGTCGGTCCTCGAGCGGCGAATCCACGAGTACATCTCGTGCGCCAACGGCATCTTCCACATGGGCCAGCGCGCCATCATCTGGGTCCGCATCAGCAAGGAAGCCCACAAGAAGGGATTTAAGATCAAGGACTTCGGCAAGATTCTGGTGACCAAGCTCCACGGGGATTTCTCCGCCATCGTGGACCGCGTCCAGGTCACGCTCATCACAGACCCCGAGAAGATGAAGGGCCCGCTCGACGAGGCGCGGGCGGCCTATCGGCGCCGTGACGACCGCATCGGCGGCATGACGGACGAGGACGTGGACGTGTTCTATTCCTGCACCCTGTGCCAGTCGTACGCCCCCAACCACGTGTGCATCGTAACGCCGCAGCACCTCGGCCTGTGCGGGGCCTACACGTGGCTCGACTGCAAGGCGTCGTTCCAGATCAACGAACACGGGCCGAACGAGCCCGTCACGAAGGGCAAGTGCATCGATCCGGTACTGGGCCAGTGGGAGAACATCAATAAGTACGTCGACGCCAAGTCGAACGGCAATCTCAAGAAGTTCAGCGCCTACTCGATGCTGGTCGACCCCATGACTTCCTGCGGCTGCTTCGAGTGTATCGTCGGCATCGTGCCCGAGGTGAACGGGGTGATGATCGTGGACCGCGACCACCAGGGGATGACGCCCATGGGGATGAAGTTTTCCACCCTGGCCGGCCAGATTGGCGGCGGCATCCAGACGCCCGGATTCGTCGGTATCGGCAAGCTCTACATCACAAGCCCGAAGTTCATCAGCGCCGACGGCGGCATCGAGCGAGTCGCGTGGATGCCCAAGGCGCTGAAGGAGGAGATCGGCGACCGGCTCAGGGCGCGGCTCAAGGAGATGGGCAAGGAAGATCTCTACGACAAGATCGCGACGGAGGACGACGCCGAGTCGCCGGAAGAACTAATGGAGTTTGCGGCCAAGGTCGAGCATCCGGCGCTCGCGATGGACCCGATGCTGTAAGGGGAACAGGAGGGAACGATCATGGCTCTGACGGCGATGGAGGTGTACAAGAGCTTGCCGAAGACGAACTGCAAGGATTGCGGCTTTCCCACGTGCATGGCGTTCGCGATGCAGGTCGCGGCGAAACAGAAGGCCATGACCGACTGTCCGCAGTTGTCCGACGACGCCAAGGAGAAGCTCGCGGAGGCGTCGGCTCCCCCGATGAAGCTGGTCCGTATCGGCCCGGAAGGTCCGGCGGCCGTCGAGTTGGGCCAAGAGACGGTGATGTTCCGGCACGAGGAGCGGTTTTACAGGCCGCCCGCTCTGGCCGTGAAGATTGCGGCGTCGCTCTCCGATGACGAGGCCGCCGCGCTCTTGGAGCAGGTGAACACGTCGGTGTTCACCCGCGTCGGCGAGGAGCTGTCGGTGCGGCTGGCGGCGGTGGAAGTGGAAGGGCTGGCGCCCGACGTTGCGGCCTCGCGCGTCGAGGCGCTCGCCGGCAAGAGCCGCGTACCGTTCGTGCTCGTGGGCGAAGACCCCGAGGCGATGGCGGCGGCCGTCGGTGTGGCCGCGGCCCAGCGGCCGCTGATCTATCGCGCCACGGACGCGAACGCCGAGGCCCTCATCAAGCTGGCTGCGGAGAAGAAGTGCCCGCTGGCGGTCAGCGCCCCGACGCTCGAGGAGCTTGCGGATCGCACGAAGGCAGCCCGGGCCGGGGGCGTCGAGGACATGATTTTGGCCTTCGACGGCCGGCACACCGCCGAGACCATCCGTCAGATCACGACTGCGCGCCGGGCCGCGCTCCGCAAGGGCTTCCGCGCGCTCGGCTACCCGGCGATGGTCGACGCGTCGTGCGACGACGCCACCAAAGAAACCGTCCTCGCCAGCACGTTCGTGGCCAAGTATGCCGGTGTCATCGTCATCAACGGGCTTGACCCGGCAGAACTGCTCCCCATTATGACGTGCATCCAGAACATCTACACCGATCCGCAGGTGCCAAACACCGTCGAGGCCAAGCTGTACGAGGTCGGGAACGTCACCGACCGCTCCCCCGTCCTCTTCACCACGAACTTCTCGCTCACGTATTTCTGCGTGGAAGCCGAGGTCGAGCGGAGCAAGGTCCCGTGCTACATCTCGGTCGTCGACACCGAGGGGCTCGGGGTCCTGAACGCGTATGCGGGCGACAAGCTCTCGCCGGAAACGGTCGTCAAGGCCCTGGGCGAGCAGGGCGTCGCCCAGAAGGTCAAACACCGCAAGCTTATCATCCCCGGCCTGATCCCGTCGTTCAGGGCCGAGATCGAGGACACTTCCGAGTGGAAAGAGGTCCTGATCGGGCCCGAGAGCGCCAGCGGCATTCCCGCGTTCCTGGCCGAGAACTGGAACTGAAAGGGAGCTATGCCTCGGTACAAAGTCCAGTTCTCGCCGATCTACAAGGCGGTCACCGTCGAGGCCGGGACCACGCTCCTCGAGGCCGCAGGCAAGGCCCATATCGCCATCGACAGCGTGTGCGGCGGGGACGGCATCTGCGGCCGCTGCAAGATGATCGTTCGCGAGGGCGCCGTTCGCGGGGATGTCTCTCCTCTCCTGACCCGCGAAGAGATCCGGCAGGGCGTGGTGCTCGCCTGCCAGACCACCGTGCAGAGCGACGTGGTCGTCGATATCCCCGAGGAGACCCGCGCCCGCGACAAGATCGTCATCGACCGGGACGCCCAGCGCTTCCGCGCCGAGCGCGCCGTGGTCCGCGAACGCGAGTTCGAGAGGTCGCCCCTCGTGACCAAGGTATGCCTTCGGCTGGACCCGCCCACGCTGGAGAACAACCTCGCCGACTGCCAGCGGCTCCAGATGGTCATCGAGAAGGAAACCGGCATCTCCTCGATGCAGACCGGTCTCAAGATCATCCGTCGCGTGCCGGAGATCCTCCGTCAGAACGACTTCACCATCACCGCGACCATCGGCATGCGCCGCGGAATCGCGGAGGTGATGGACCTCGAGGGCGGCGACACGTCGGCCGAGAACTACATGGCCATCGTCGACGCCGGGACCTCCACGATCGTCGTCCACCTGGTCGACGCCGTCACGATGGCCACCGTCGATGCGCAGGCCTGCTTCAACTCCCAGGCCACCTACGGCCGGGAGGTCACGACGCGGATGATCTCGGCCGAGAAGCGCGGAGCCGAACAGCTTCAGCAGCTTCTGGTGGGGGACATCAACGAACTTATCCGGGCGCTGGCGACTAAGAACAGCGTCAACCTGAAGGACATCAACGCGGTCGTGTGCGCCGGCAACACGGCGATGATGCACTTCCTGCTCGGCCTGCCGACGGAGAACATCCGGCGCGATCCGTTCATCGCCGTCACCGTCGAGCCGCCCCCGTTCCGCGCGGCCGAGGTCGGCATCAAGATCAATCCGCGCGGCCTGCTCTTCGCCATGCCCGGGATCGGCGGCTGGATCGGCGGCGACATCACCGCCGGCATTCTGGCCACAGGGCTTTACGACATGGACGGCGTCGGGATGATGATCGACGTCGGCACGAACGGCGAGATCATCGTGGGCAACAAGGACTGGCTGATGGCCTGTTCGGCGTCCGCGGGCCCCGCCCTCGAGGGAGCGGGCGTCGAGTGCGGAATGATGGCCCAGCAGGGCGCCATCGAGAAGGTGTGGCTCGAAGACGGCGAGAT
>JBDREM010000232.1:0-5650 GCA_043819695.1 Planctomycetota bacterium | reverse complement strand
GCGTACGACCAGATCCGCGGGATGAACACCGACATGTTGAAGGCCATCGTGCTCTACATGGCGCTGATGGTCCCCTTCTGCTTCTTCGTGCAGAAACTCCTTTTCGGCTTCACCAAGCTCGAGCTCGACATGCTCGCGTTCGTGCTCTTGTTCACCGCCACGTACGTCGTGTTCCGGCTGATCCATCCCGCGTTCCGGATCGCGATGAACCCGGAGGCGATCTTCATCGCGTTCATTCTCGGCGCGGTCGGCTGCTTCGTCACCTGGATTCTGCACAAGCGTTTCGAGACCGAGATGCAACTTCTCTTCCGAAACATCACCGGAATGGAGAGCGACGTCGCCTACGCGACGGTCGGCCAGACGGCGATGATGATCGGCGTCAACAACATGAAGCGCCGCAGGATTCGGACCTCGCTGACGACCGCGACCATCGTGCTCGTCGTCTTCACGATGCTCGCGTTCTCGAGCGTGTCGAAGAAGATGCAGCCGACGCTCATCAACAAGGCCGACGAATCGCCGTACACGGGCATCTTCTACCACTGGCCGGGCGGCAAGCTGATGGACAAGGCGACGGTGACGGCGTTCACGAACATGTTCGGCGGCCGCGGCGAGATGCTCGTCCGCCGCGTCCTGTACCCGAATCAGCCGATGCTGCTGGAGAACGTCGCCGAGTCAAAGGCGTCGCTCGACATCGAAGCCGTCGTCGGCCTGCCGCTCGAGGAGAACGGATTTCTCGGGCGGCTGCCGCTGATTCACGGCGAGTATTTCTCTTCCGCCGGCGCCCGTGAGATCATCCTCCCGGGCAGGGCGTTCGAGGCGCTGAAAATCCCCGCGGACAAGGTGGGGGCGGTGACGCTGCGCGTGCTCGGTGAAGAACTGAAGCTGGTCGGCGTGATGGACGACGACCGCTACCGCTTCATGCGCGACCTCAACCCCGACCTGCCGCTTCTGCCGCGGAAGAAGAGCCAGGGGCCGACGCCGCAAGCGTCCGACGAACCGGAAGACATCGGCGCGCTGACCGTCGACATGTCCGCCGTCGCGTTCCTGCCCGCCGACCTCGCCGCCAAGCTCGGCGCCGAGCCGTTCACGATCTCGATTCGCTTCGTCGACGACGAGCCCTTGGGTCTCGCGGAGAAGAAGCCCGAGGAGGCGGCGAACACCACGCTCTGGGACGAGGTCGCCCTGTTGCTTGACGTCACCCAGGCGAAGTTTTACGTCGGCAGCGAGAGGCCGTTCACGCCCGACCCCGAAGGCAAGCGGGTGATCCGCGCCGGCATCTACTACATCGGCAGCAGTTACCGGACTTCCATCGGCGGGCTGTCGCGGCTGTTCATCCCGCTGCTGATCGCCGGCTCGATCATCCTGAACACGATGCTGGGCACGGTCTACGAGCGGAAGTACGAGATCGCCGTGTACAACGCCATCGGCCTGAACCCGACGCACATCTTCCTGTTCTTCCTCGCCGAGGCCTTCGTCTACGGCGTCATCGGGTCCGTTGCCGGCTATCTCGTCGGCCAAGTGCTGGCCATGCTGCTGAAGACGTTCCACCTCGTCGAAGGGGTCAACATCAACTTCTCATCCCTGATGGTCGGCTACGCCATCCTGTTCACCATCGGCCTCGTGCTGCTGTCCACGATCTATCCCGGCTTCGTGGCGACGCGGACGGCGGTGCCGTCCGGGAAGCGCAAGTGGTCGCTGCCCGACCACGACGGCCAGCGGATGCACGTCGCGTTCCCGTTCATCTATCAGCCGGACCTCGCCGTCGGAGCGATGTACTACCTCTACGACTACTTCCTGACGTTCACGGAGCAATCCATCGGCGACCAGATCGTTTCGCTCGAAGAGACCGCGGCCGGCACCGACGACCAGGGCCGCACGACTTATCGCCTGAGATACTCGGTCGCCCTGGCGCCGTTCGATCTCGGCGTCACACAAAGCGTTTCGTTCACCACGCATTTCGACGAGGTCGTCGACAGCTACCGCGTCCACATGACGATCAATCGCGTGTCCGGGCAGGACACGAACTGGGTGACGACGAACAGGCCGTTCCTCGAGAAGCTCCGCAAGCTGCTCATCGGCTGGCGGAACATCGACCCGACGCAGCACAACTGGTACGTCGAGCAGGGGAAGAAGCTCTTTGAAGGCTCTTTGGCAGTGGAGGACACAACGGCCTAGCGATGTCATTCACCGACGACAAAGAACTCGAAGAGTATCGAAAGATAATGGAGCCGCCGGAGATCGAGCGGTTCGAGGACGGCTTCGGCTGGAAGGCGGTCGCCGGCGCCATCTTCCTGGGGTTCATCGTCAACCCGGCGACAGACTACCTGAGCCTTGTCATCGGCAACGAGGCCGGCATCGGCGAAGCGATGAAGTGGGTGATGATCATCTTCTTCGCCGAGATCGCCAAGCGTTCCTTCACGCAACTGAAGACGCAGGAGCTGTACGTGCTGCACTTCATGTGCGGCGCCGCGCTTGCCGACCCGTTCACGGGATACCTCTGGAAACAGTACGTCGCGCAGTCCGAGTACGTGCAGGGGCTGGGCCTCGCGGCGGAACTGCCCGCGTGGGCGTTCCCGCGCGCCGAGCAGGTCCAGGCCGCCGGCCGCACCTTCTTCGCCATGCCCTGGGTGCCCATCATTGCCCTGACGATCTTCGGGATGATCGTCAGCCGGATCGACAACTACGGGCTGGGCTACGTCCTCTACCGCATCACGAGCGACGTCGAGAAGCTCCCGTTCCCGTTCGCGCCGGTCGGCGCGGCCGGCATCGTGGCGCTGTCGACGGACCGGGGGGACGAGACGACCTGGCGCTGGCGCTGCTTCGCCATCGGGGGGATGATCGGCATGGTCTGGGGGGCCGTCTACGTCTGCGTGCCCATGATCACGCAGGTCATACTGCCAAAACGCGTCGAACTCATTCCGCTGATCTGGATCGACTTCACCGAGCAGGTCTCCCGCTACCTGCCGGCCGTCCCGTTCAACCTCGTCTTGAACCTCGGCGCGTTCCTCAGCGGCATGATCATACCGTTCTGGGGCGTGATGGGCGGGTTCCTCGGCCTGGTTATCACAATGTGCGCCAACCCCATCCTCCAGAAGATGGGGGTGCTGTCGAGCTGGCGGCCCGAGATGGGCTTCATCGACACGACGTTCGTGAACAACCTCGACTTCTACATGTCGTTCACTATCGGCCTGACCCTCGCCGTCACGTTCAGCCAATTCTTCATCTTTATCAGCACATCGGTCAGGAGCCTGATGAAGCCGAAGGCGCGCGAGCTGTCCCACGAGAAGCTCCTCGGCGAACGGCTCAAGGAGACCTGGCGGATCCTCGTCACCAAGAACGCGGCACGCGGCGACCTCTCCATATTCGTCGCCCTCGGTATCTACTTCGTCAGCACCTCCTCCTGGATCGTCCTCGGCTGTTACCTCGTGCCGGGGTACCCGTGGATGATCATGGTGTTCTACGCGCTGGCGTATACGCCGCTGATATCATACGCGACGGCGAAGCTCGAGGGGATATGCGGCCGCGCGGTGAACCTCCCTTACCTGAGAGAGCTGACGATCCTCCTGTCCGGCCACAAGGGCGTCGACATATGGTTCGCGCCCATGCCCATTCAGAACCTCGGCTCGGAGACCGTCGGCTTCCGCATCCTCGAGCTGACCGGCACGAAGATCATCAGCCAGGTCAAGACGCTCATCCTGACGTTGCCCATCGTCGTATTCGCCTCGTTCGCGACGTCGGAGCTGCTCTGGCGGATGGCCCCGGTCCCGTCGGGAGCCTACCCCTGGACGCAGCGGATGTGGGAGCTTCAACTCAGGAACTGGTGCCTGATGAAGACGGCGACGCTCGAGGGCGGCTCGCAGGTGATGGAAGCGCTTCACATGGACTACGCGGTCTGGGGGTTCGCCGCGGGCGGGACATTGTTCGCCGTTCTCTCCGCGCTCGGGCTGCCGATCATGCTCGTCTTTGGCGCCGTCTGGGGGCTGATGCAGACGACGCCGGGCGCGATGTTCTGCACGATGCTGGGCGCGTTCATCGGGAAGTTCTATTTCAAGCGCAAGTACAAGGAAATGTGGCTGAAGTACATGACCGCCATGCTTGCCGGGTTCGGCTGCGGCATGGGCCTCACGTCCATGATTGCCATGGCCTTCAACGTCATCTCGCGCATGCTCAGCCCGACGATGTGGTGACGGCGCGGGCGTGAAGCGCGGGCGCGAAACGCGGGCGCGAAGCGCGGGCACGAAACAAGGAAGCGGCAGGAACGCTGACGGGTCAGAATGGCGTCGTGAACACCCGGTCCGCCGCCGGCAATGGCAAACACCCTGACCCGCGGGGCCGCGACACGCAAATGAAAGACTACAAGCTCATCGCCTGGGACGGCGTTTCGTTCCACATCCCCGCCAACTGGGAGCTCGCCGTCTACAAGTTCCTCAAGAAGGGCGTCACCCGCGTCGAGATCGAGGACGAATACGCCGTCCGAATGGAAGCCGAGTGGGTCCGGCCGAAGAAGAAGCTGCAAATGGACCATATCCTCGAGCGCTACGAGCGAAAATCGAAGAGACTGACCATGGCGGCCGACGACAAGAAGCCGATCAAGAACCTGCCCGAAGGCTGGGTCGCAACGCACTACACCTTCGCCGAGACCGTTCCCCACACGCAGAAGCGCCGCGGCCTGCAGGTCGTCAAGCACGGACTCGTCACCGCTTTCTTCCTCTGCCCCGACTCCAGGATATTCTGCTTCGTCATGCTCCACTTCCTGCCGGAGGACAAGGAGGACCCCGCGGAGATCATGCGCCTCGTCGCATCAGACTTCCGTCACCACTTCGGCAGCGGCCTCGTTCGCTGGCAGCTCTTCGACATCGCCTTCGAGCTGCCGCCCGGCTTCCTCCTCGAAAACACCCTCTTCGACATCGGCTCCAAGCTGATGGTCTTCCGCTGGAAGATGCGCCGCTTCTACCTCTGGCACTTCTCCTGCGCCGACATGTTCATCAAGGGCGACACAGACGTCCCGAAATGGCTCGCCGCGAAGATCAACGACTTCCGGCGCATCCGCGGCGGTTCGTTCTTCGTCGACGAGAACGGCGAAATCCGATGGCGGCGCAAGCGGCGGCACGTCATCGCGCACCGCGAGGAGATCGCACGCTGGTGCTTCAGCTACAAGGTCGTCTGGCACCACGACCGCGAGAAGAACCAGCTTATCGCATGGGTCTTCAACTACCGCAGGGCCGCAGACCTCAGGATCATACCCGAGCCGCTCCGCTTCGGTCGGACGTTCTGAGCCGGTGCCTCGAGGGCGCGGCAGGCGCTCGCCGCCCCGAAAACACCCTCGTTTTTTCGTAACACTTCAGCTAAGTGAAGTGGTCGGCACAGCGTCGTAGCACGGCCTTCCAGGCCGTGGAATCACGGGCAGGATGCCCGTGCTACGGGAGCGGCGCAGCGCCGGCCTACCGAAGCGATTCTGCTTCTTCATTTGGCTGAAGTGTTACAAGTTTTCAAAGAACACCTGCAAACGTCAGGATATCTCTTCCCTGACGCCGAGTTGACAAAGTAGCACTAAGTGAAGTGGTCGGCACAGCGTCGTAGCACGGCCTTCCAGGCCGTGGAATCACGGGCAGGATGCCCGTGCTACGGGAGCGGCGCAGCGCCGGCCTAC
>JBDREM010000231.1:0-44650 GCA_043819695.1 Planctomycetota bacterium | reverse complement strand
TACTCCTAATCCTAATCGCTGTTTCGTAAGTGCCGCTGCCGAGTAGGATTACGATTATGATTAGGATTAGGACAAAGAAGCCGTCGGGCCGCCCGTTCTCTCTGGCGGCGGATGATCGGGCTTAAGTTAGTGCCATTGGGGACTAGACGGGGAATGTCGGACGCGGGACCCGATGTGCCCGTCGTGTCAGAGGCGGGATTCGAGTTCGCCGTCGTGAAGGATCGTGCGAATGCGCGAGCCGCCCGGCGCCTCGTCCGCCGAGCGCAGCGGTTTGTCGCTGCCGGCGAGGGTCGTGATGCTGTAGCCGCGGGCGAGCACGTTGAGCGGGCTAAGGCCCTCGAGCCGCTCGGTGTCGCGCGCGATCCGCTCGCGGCGCCGGGCGAGTTCGCGGCCCGTCGCCAGCGGCATGCGCTCGGCAACCTCGTCGAGCCGCTGCTGATGCTGCCGGACGCGCTCCATCGGCAGGCGCATCGCGTAGCTTGCGGCAATCGCGTCGAGCCTGACCTTCGCGCCCGCGGCCGCGGCGCGCAGCGCCTGCGCGAGCCGGTTCGCCGCGGCCGCAAGCCGCTCGTCGAGCAGCTTCCGCGACGGCACGACCATTTCGCCTGCTTGCGTCGGAGTGAGCGCCCGCGCATCGGCGACGAGGTCGGATATCGAGACATCGACCTCGTGCCCGACGGCGGAGATGACGGGAATGTCGGACGCGTAAATGGCGCGGGCGACGATCTCCTCGTTGAACGACCACAGGTCTTCGAGGCTCCCGCCCCCGCGGCCGACGATCATCACGTCGATCCCGCCGCGCCGGTTGAGGGCCGAGATCGCGGCCGCGATTTCGAGCGCGGCGCGTTCGCCTTGCACCGCGACCGGGCAGACGAGGACGTGCACGCCGGGCAGGCGGCTCTCGATCATCGTCAGGATATCGTGGATCGCGGCGCCCGTGGGCGACGTGACGACCGCGATCGTCGCGGGCAGGAACGGCAGCGGCCTCTTGTGGGCCGGATCGAACAGGCCTTCCTTCTCGAGCTTCTCCTTCATCTGCAGGAACGCGAGCTGGAGCGCGCCGATGCCCTTCGGCTGCACGCTGCTGACGATGATCTGATACCGTCCGCGGCGCTCGTAGACGGCGACCTTTCCCCGAACGACGACTTCCTGCCCGTCTTCGAGCTGGAACGGGATCCGCTGGGCTGGCCCGCGCCAGATGACGGCGCCGATCTCGGCGGCTTCGTCCTTTAACGTGAGATACACGTGCCCCGAGGCGGCGCGGGTCAGGTTCGATATCTGCCCGACGACCCACACCTCCGTGAAGCGCTCCTCGAGCGAACGCTTGATGAGCGCCGTAATGGCCGAGACGGTCAGCACCTCGGGCGCCGGCGTCGTCTTCTTCGCTTCCGCCGCCTCGAACAAGTCCATCTCAGATCAGTTCCTCGCCGGTCGTGCTCGCGACGAGCCGGCCGGCGTCCGTCGAGACCCCGAGTCGTACGGTCTCCGCCAGGGCGCCACCTCCGTTCGTTCGAGAACAGGGGCCAATGATACCTGCGCCGCGCCGGCGCCGTCAAGCGGCTCGGGGCGGCGTGATTCGCTCGCGGTTGACCGCCGTCGCGCGCCGCCCTATAATCGTCGCGTGATCGTCGCCGGGAATCCGCGGAGTTGCCGCTTGGGACCGGACACCGTTGCGAAAGATGATGACCTGCTCTCGGTCGAGGAGATCCTCGAGACGGGGCGGATGCGGGAGGAGCTCGAGATCGCGCGGCGCATCCAGCGGGCCTTCTTGCCGAAGGTGCCGCCCGGGCTTCAGGGCTTTGAGATCGACGGGTGGAACGAGCCCTGCCGCGAGACCGGGGGCGACTACTACGACTACTTTCGGCTGCCGGGCGGCCGCCTCGCGCTCGCCATCGGGGACGTCTCCGGCCACGGCATAGGCCCGGCACTCCTCATGGCGAACGCGCGCTCGGCGCTCCGCGCGCTCCTGCAGGTCGACAAGGACCCGGCCGACGTGCTCGGCCGCCTGAACGACGTGCTCGTCACCGACATGCTCGAAGACCATTTCATGACGATGTTCGTCGGCGTGCTCGACATGAGCACGAAGCGGCTGCGATATGCGGTCGCCGGCCACGAGCGCCCGCTCTTGCTCGACGCCCGCTCCGGCGAAATCCTCACACTTGAAGGCAAGGGCATGCCGCTCGGCGTCGTCCCCGGGCTGAGCTACATCGAGGGCGACACGGTGACGCTCCGCAGGAACGACCTGCTCGTCTTTCTGACCGACGGCATCTGGGAAGCGACGAACAGAGCGGGCGAAGAGTTCGGATACGGCCGGCTGAAGGCGGGTTTGCTTCGCAGCCGCGCGGCGTCCGCCGCCGCCGTCGTAGCGGCCGTCAAGCAGGAAGTTCTTGAGTTCACCGAAGGCGCCCGACAGTCCGACGACCTTACGCTGATGGCGCTGAAAGCCGTGTGACTGCTCACGAGGCCGGCCGAAGGACGGCCGCCCCGTTTTCGGGCGAGCAGACGTAGATGCTTGGGGTGACTTCCGTCTTTGACTCGTAGTCTCGCGCGACCTTGTTGCAGAACGTGTCGACCTTGTCCGCGGCAACGAGCGAGATCGTGCAGCCGCCGAACCCGCCGCCGGTCATTCGCGAGCCGTAGACGCCGCCCTGCCCCCACGCGATCTCGACAAGTGCGTCGAGCTCGGGGCAGCTTACCTCGTAGTCGTCGCGCAAGCTGTCGTGCGACGCGTCCATCAGCGCCCCGAGCGCCAGGTGGTTCTGCTCCCACATCGCGGTTGCGGCCTCGAGGACGCGCGCGTTCTCGGTGACGACGTGCCGCACGCGCCGGAAGACGACGGGCTCGAGGTGAGGTTCGAGCTCGGGGAGATCGCCAACGCCGACATCACGCAACGCCTTGATCGGGCCGGTGTCAAGAACGCGGCCGGTGGCGCGCAGGCCCTCCTGGCACTCCGCCCGCCGCTTGTTGTATTCCGACGAGGCGAGCTCGTGCCGCACGCCGGTGTCGCACACGATGAACTTCGCGGTCTCGGCGGAGAGCGGCACGGCCTCGTGCTCGAGCGAGCGGCAGTCGAGCCGGACGGCGACGCCGTGCTCGCCGAAGAGCGCGACGTACTGGTCCATCACGCCGCACATCATGCCCGCGTAGTTGTGTTCGGCCGCCTGGCAGATGAGGGCGAGCTGTTTGCGTTCGACCTCGACGCCGGCCGCGGACGTGAACGCGAGGGCCGAGGAGACCTCGAGCGCCGCCGATGACGACAGGCCCCCGCCGATGGGCAGCGTCGAGTGAATGACCATGTCGATTCCGGTGAGACCGAACCCGGCGTCTTGTAGTTCACCGGCGACGCCGGCGACGTACGACGACCAACTCGGCGCCGCATCGTCGTTCGGCTGCTTCAGCTCGAAGGCGGCCGATTCCTGCTGCTCCATCGAGTAGACGTTCACGTTCGCCGAGCCGTTGGGCTTGAACGCGACGAGCGTGTCGCGCGCGATCGCGATCGGCAGCACGAACCCGTCGTTGTAGTCGGTGTGCTCGCCGATGATGTTGACGCGCCCTGGGGCGCGGGCGAACCCGACGCCGTCGTCGGTTCCGTACAACTCCCTGAACTTCAGCAGCATTGCATTTTCGCGGTCGATCACCGGCGTATTCCTTCCACAGCGGCGCGATGGGGCGCCCGTCCCCGGACAGCATAATGGCCCCACCGTGCGCTGTCAACCGCGCCGCGTTCCGAAGCGTTTGACTGGCGCCGCCCGCGGGGCTAAAATGCGAATATCACTTCGTCACGAAGGAGGACCGAGATGGGCGAGATGCTCGAATTGGGCTTCATCGGCGCGGGCAATATGGCGACGGCCCTCTGTCGCGGCGTCGTGCGTGCGGGGCTGGTCGACGCGGCCGACATCATCGCGGGCGATCCCGACGAACGTCAGCGGCGGCGGTTCGCCGAGGCGACGGGCGCCCGGACGACGGCATCGAACAAGGAGGCGTGCCGAGCGCGCGTCGTCGTGCTGGCCGTAAAGCCGAAGATTGCGCCTGCCGCCCTTGCTGAGATCGGTCCGGCCCTTCCGGCCGACACGTTCGTGATCTCGGTCGCGGCGGGCATATCGACGGCGGCGATTTATGCCGCGGCCGGCCGGCCGCTGCGGGTGATTCGCGCAATGCCCAACACGCCGATGCTCGTCGGCGAGGGCGCGGCGGCGCTTTGCAGGGGAGCCAACGCGACCGACGCCGACCTTGCCCGCGCGAGGCAGCTCTTCGAGGCCAGCGCGACGGTCATCGAGGTCGGGGAGCCGGCGATGCACGCGGTGACCGCGCTGTCGGGCAGCGGGCCTGCATATGTCTTCTACCTCGCCGAGATCATGGCGAAGGCCGGCGCCGAACTCGGTCTCTCGGAATCCGACGCTGTCACGCTCGCGGCCAGGACGGTTTTCGGGGCCGGCAAGATGCTGGCGGAGACGCGCGAGACCGCGGCGGCGCTGCGTGAGAGGGTGACGACGCCGGGCGGCACGACGGCGGCGGCGCTGGCCTCAATGGCGGACGACGGCGTCGCGGAGGCGATTGTCAAGGCGATCAAGGCGGCCGCGCGCCGCTCGGAGGAACTCGGGACAGGCGATTCGTAGAATTGGACGGCGTGCAAGTATGCCGAAGATTGTCGTCGAGAAAGGGAGCGGGCGGGGCGATACGTTCCGCATCACGAAGGATGAAGAGCTGCACATCGGGCGGGACACGTCTTCGGACATCGTGCTGACCGACACGCTCGTTTCGCGCAGGCACTTGAGCATCGAGGGGCGGCACGGCGGCTTCTTCGTGCGCGACGCCGACAGCCTGAACGGGCTGTACGTCAACGGCGAGCGGGTCGCCGAGGCGCGGCTCCGGCCCGGCGACAAGATTCAGGCGGGCGGCTGTCTCCTCTCGTTCCTCGACGACGACGAGCGGCGGATGAGCGGCGGCCTGATCGGCTGGGAGGTCGCCGGGCACCGCATCGTCGAGCGCCTCGGCCGCGGCGGCATGGGCACCGTGTACAAGGCCGTTCAGCTTTCCCTCGAGCGGCCCGTCGCGATCAAGTTCCTCGCCAGCGAGTTCGTTCGCGACCCCGAGTTCATCGACCGGTTCGTCACCGAGGCCCGCGCCGCAGGGCACCTCAACCACCGCAATATCGTCGAGGTGTTCGACACCGGCCGGTGGGAGGGGCTGTGCTACTACACGATGGAGTATATGCCGTTCGGCAACATTCGCGACCAGATCGCAGGGGGGCAGAAGCTGCCGCTTGTGAACGCGCTGCCGATGATGATCGACGTCGCCCAGGCGCTCCTCTACGCCGAGAAGAAGGGCATCGTGCATCGCGACATCAAGCCCGACAACCTGATGATAGGATACGACGGGGTCGTGAAGGTCGGCGACCTTGGGATCGCCAAGGCGCTGCACGACGCGCCCGCGGTCGCGCAGGCCGACGGCGTCTACGGCTCGGCCCATTTCATGGCGCCCGAGCAGGCGCTCGGCCGGGACATCGACTGCCGCGTCGACATCTACGCGATGGGGGCGACCTTCTACCGCGTGCTCACCGGGAACGTCCTCTTCCGCGGCGAGTCGCAGAAGGAAATCCTGCTCAAGCAGATCAACGAGAAGCCGACGCCGATCCGCGAGCTCGAGCCAAGCGTGCCGAAGGAACTGGCTCACGTGATCGAGCGCATGCTCGAGAAGAGCCCCGACAAGCGGTACAGGTCGGCGGGCGACTTCTGCGGGATACTGGAAGCGCTCGCGAAGTCCGTGAGGGCGAAGAAGCCATGATTCGCGCGACCGCCGATGGGAATGGCGTGCTCGTTCCGGTTCGCGCACAGCCGGGTGCGTCGTGCGAGAGGATCGCCGGCGAGTACCGCGGCGCGCTGAAGGTCGCGGTGACTCGTCCGCCCGAGCGCGGCCGCGCGAACGATGCCATCGCGGCGGCGCTCGCGAAGGCGCTCGGCGTACGAAAGGCGGCGGTCACGCTCGTCTCGGGCGCCGCGTCGCGTGACAAGCTGTTTCGCGTGGAGGGGAGAATGCCCGGGGACGTGAACGCGCTTGCCTGAGCGGGCCTATTTCGGGAGGTGAATGGCCACTTTGTCGCCGGGGCCGAGCTTGCTCCCGGCGGCCAATCCTTCGATCGCTCCGAACGCCTGGCCGCCTTCGGTAATCTGCTGCACGAGGACGTCGCACACCCGGCTGGCCCCGCGGAAGACGCCCACCTTTGTGCCGACGCCGAGGGTGATTTCCTTCGGCACGAGGAAACTCACGATCGCGGGGTCGTACTTTCGGACGAGGATGGTCGCCGCGAACTGCGAGGCCCCGGCGGGCAGCGGGCGCACGGGGGCCTCGTTCGTCTCCGCCGCCGTCGTGTTCCGGTGCCAGGCGCGCCACTTCGCCTTCTCGTCACGGGCGAAGCCCTGCTTGGTGAGTGCCTTGAGCGCCTCGTGCACGTCGTAGTTCACCGGCTCGGCCTCGTCGTCGAGCGCCTCGATCAACGCGGGCACGGCGGACGCGTCGCCGAGCTTGTTGAGGCTGATGGCGGCGCGCGAGCGGACCGACCAGTTCTTGTCCTTCAGCGCGGCGGCGAGGTACGGCACGGCGTCGCGGTCGCCGAGATCGCCCAGCCTGAGCGCGGCATCGCTTCGTTCGTGTGCCGCGCCGCTGCTAAGGACGCCGATCTGTTCCTTCACCGCGGCCGACAACTCCCTGGGCTTCGCGGCCGCCGGCCCCGCCTCTTCCTCGCGGCGTATCATCGCGAGCTTCTGATGGATGATTTCGTCGATTTCGCGCACGCCGAACATCCGGGCCGTGGCGTAGAGCTCGCGGGCGCCGCTGCCGTCGCCGGCCCGGCGGAGCACCTCGGCGCGTTCGCTCAGCTTGTTGAACTCCTGATATGCGTCGCCTCGGATGCGCTTCCGCTCGGTCTCGGCGGCCGCGCCCCACTCGGTGTCGCCGTGCTTGTCGGTAACGGCCTTCAGTGCCGCCATTGCGGCGCCGTATTGACGCCGGCCGATGAGCTTGCCGGCTTCCGCCATCGCGGCGAGGTACGCGGTCTTTGCCTCGTCCTCGGGTTCGAACGTTTCCGGCGTCTTCGGCTTCGGCGGCGTGACGGCCGGCTCTGGTTTCGGCTCCGGAACCGGGTCGCGCGGTTTCGGCGGCGGGGCGTCTGGCTTCTGAGCGGGCGTGCGCGGCGCCGGCGGCGTCTTCAGACGCTCGATTTCCTGCCGGGCCGCCGCCGGCTTGCGAGCCAGCTCGTCCTGTTCCTGCCGGCCGGCCGCGGGGGCGCGCTCGGCCTTCGCGAGCTTGTCCTCGAGATCGACGACCGTCTTTTCCGCTTCCATCTTGAGAATCGGGCTCTGCATGTGCGCGATCGCCGCCCTGTACATCTTGATGGCGCCGGCGTGGTCTGTGGGGCGCTGCTTCTGCCACTCACGGACGCCGAGCAGGATCTTCTCGTCGTCGGTCAGTTGGTTCTTCGGCGCGGGAGCGGGCGCCCGCCCGGCGTTGCGGCCTGAGCCCGCCCGGATGAGGAGAGCGCCAAAGATCAGCGCAAGCGCGGCCAAGGAACTGGCGAGCACGGCGAGGATCGGTACAGCCCGGTTCTTCCGGCGCCGCGGAACAGTGATGGGCGTGGCCTTCGGCTTTTTCTGCGCGGCTTCCCGGCTGGTGGCCGGCTTTGCAGACGCAATCACTCCCTTCTCCTGGCGGCCGCCCATCTGGTGGCCGCAGTGGGTGCAGGCGTATTTGCCCTGGTGGAGGACGGCGGTCGTTTCCTTGCCGCAGTTCGGGCAGCGCATTTTCCGCGGATGCCCCAGCTTCAACAGGCATTCGGGGCAGTGCAGCTCCCCGTTCACTTCGCGGAAGGAATTGTTCGCCAGGTCCTTGAGGGACATCTGGCGGCCGCAGGAACTGCAGGTCGTTGCTTCCATGCCGTCCGCCCTCAACTCCAAGCCCAATGGCCCCGCCTTAAGTAAATGGTACTCCACTGCGGCACCTCAGTCAAGAAAAGGACGCCAGTGATTCATACATCGGGAGCGGCGACGCTATTGCGGACCGGGCGAGCGGCGGCGCGCGCGCGTTATCGTTGCAGTGAACGGACGAGCGCCACAAGCTTGTCCGTGTCGGCGAGGCTCTCGACTATCGCGTCGGCCGATGACAGCGCTTCCGCGGGGAAGGTGCTCGTGAAGGCGATGACGCGCATCCCGGCGGCCTTCGCGGCCTCGATCCCCGTGACCGAATCCTCGAAGACGGCGCAGTTCTCCGGCGCGACCTCCAGGCGCTCGGAGCACAGCAGGTAAGGCTCGGGGTGCGGCTTGTGATGAGTCACGTCTTCGTTCGTAACGACGGAATGGAAGAGGCCGTCGAGTGCGAACCGCTCGAGCACGATCTGAATCTCCGCCCGCATTGCGGAGGTCGTGATACCCAGGCGGTGGGTTTCCGCGAGCTTGCGGACGAGCTCCGGGCCGCCGTCGAACGTTTGCGATTCCTCATCGAGCAGCACGCGCAGGTGGGTGTGCTTCTCATCCCGCACGTCGCTGGCCGTCTCGGTCATGCCGAACTTATCGATGATGCGTTGCGCAAAGACGAGGTCGCGCCGCCCGATGCTCCACTCGTAGTCCTCCTCGGGCACGACGACGCCGCGCGGGCCGAAGGTCCGCTCCCACGCGACACGGTGGAGCGGCTCGCTGTCAACAAGCACGCCGTCGTTGTCGAAGATTACCGCATTCACTGGGCGCAAGTCTCGAGAGCGTTCGTTCCTGCCGGAGCGGTCACGGGCGGCCTACTTGATGTCGAGCCCGTCGAAGAGGGACTGAAGTGCGTTGGGATTCGGCGCGCTCGCCAGCGCTTCCTGCTCCGTCACGAGCCGATTCTGCACGAGCTCGTACAGGCTGTGCGTGAAGTCGATCATTCCGTCCGACCGGCTCCCCCTGATCACGTCGGAAATCTTCTCGTCGTCGCCGTCGTCGATGTGCTTCCGAATCGGCGCGTTGCAAATCATGATCTCGTACGCCGGCACGCGCTTCCTGTCCTTCTTCGTGCAGCGCAGGAGCTTCTGGCAGATGACGGCGCGGAGGTTGAACACGAGGCTCTTGCGCATCTGCGGCTGTTTGTCGCCGGTGAAGAGGTCGAGCAGGCGGCCGACGACCTGGGGCGCGGTGGCGGCGTGGAGGGTGCCAAAGACAAGGTGCCCGGTTTCCGCAGCGGTCAGGCCGGTCGAGACGGTCTCGGCGTCGCGCATCTCGCCCATGAAGATGACGTCGGGGTCTTCGCGCAGGGCGTGCTTGAGGGCCGTCCGGAAGGATTCGGAGTCGATGCCGATCTCGCGCTGATTGATGATCGCCTTGTTGTCCTTAAACACATACTCGATGGGGTCCTCGAGCGTGAGGATATGGCACTTACGCGTCTCGTTGATGTGGTTCACCATCGCGGCGAGGGTGGTCGACTTCCCGGTGCCGGTTGCTCCGGCGACAATGACGAGGCCCGACTCGGCCAGCGCGATCTTCTTCAGCGTCGCCTCGGGCAACATGAGCTCGCGGAAGTTGGGAGCCTGCGAGTTGACGTACCGCGCGGCCATGCTCAGCGTTCCGCGCTGATAGAAGATGTTGACGCGGACGCGGCAGTCCTCGGACGTCGAGTGAGCCAGGTCGACGCTGCCGGCCGTCTCGAGCTCCTGGAGCTGGTCTTCGCTGAGGATCGAGCAGCAGATCTCCTGCGCCTGCTCGGGCGTGACGGGCGGCATGTCGAGCGCCCTCAGGATCCCTGCGATGCGCACCATCACGGGCGCTCCGACCTTCAGGTGGAGGTCGGACGCTCCCAGCTCGGGCAGCGTGTTGAAATAAGCGTCGATCCCCATCTCGGTGACCGGCCGTCCGTTTCCGCCACCAGCCATGCACGTCCTCCGCTCGAACTGCCGTCCAAAGGAGCGCAGATTATATGCTTAGGCCCCTGCCCTTTCAAGCGGGGCCGTCATACATACATGTTCGGCAATTTCGCCGGCCGGTTGAGCCGGGCGGCGGCGCGGGCGGAAGCCGCGTGCGCGGCGGCGCCCTCCGCGCAGAGGGCGCCGCCCTTGCACTCGTGAGCTTATTCGGCAGGCCGCTCGACGAACGGCTTGAACTTGTAACCCTCGCCTGCCGTCGGCAGCGGCAACACCGGCTGCGTCAGATCGAAGCTGCCCGCCAGGATCCACTCCTTGAGCGTCTCGGCGATCTCGACCGCCTTCGAGTAGCTCGAGAGCGAGGCCGTCGGGACCTCCTTGTCCTGAACGATGATCTTGCCGCTGCGAAGTTCCGCGTATGTCACCTCGCCGAGGTTGCCCGGCTTCGCGTTCGGGTACGCGTCGCTGTAATCGATAATGGGCGCGGTGATGTCGGCGTCGGTGACGGCCGTGAAGCGGCAGACTTCTTCGTCGAGGATCGGGATCGGTATTCCGAGGCCGACGGTGAGCGTGCAGCCGTATCCGCGGAAGGACGTGCCGATGAGGAACTCGGGCTTCATCTGCTTGAGGTCGCCGATGACGGCGAGCGTCCCCGCTCCGCCCCTGGTGACGCCGTTGTCGTGCCGCGGGACGTCCGGGTTGTGCTGCGTGCCCTGCCACGTGATGTACCCTACGCCGCCGCCGAGGAAGATGCGGGTGCCGAGGCCCAACGTCCGGTAGAACGGATCGTTGAGGAGCGGCGACAGCTGGCCGGCGCTGCAGTAGTTCGCGTTGCCGAGCTCCGGCTTGAGCGTGCCCATGTAGGTGTAGATCGTCTTGTCCGAGAGGTTCACGGCGCAGTTGTAGTTCTGGTAGCAGTTGCGCGGGTTGAACAGCACAGCCTCGTTCAGGTCCTTGATGTTGATGTAGCTGTCGACCTTCTTCCGCGGGTAGCAGTCGGTCCCATACGCGGCGGCGGCGAGGCGCACGTCCTTCCCTGCGACGAGGTCCTCGATGACGTGCCCTCCGCCGTAGGCGAACGCGCCGGGGAAGACCTTGTTGAGCGGGTCATCCTCGGGCATCGCAGTGGCGCCGATCTGGATGTCGACGGCCGCGAGCCCGGCGTACGCCGTCACGCCGTTGAGCGTGACGTGGCCGCCGCCGAGCTTCATCTTCGGCTTGAGGTGGCCGACGTTGATGTACGCGCCGGATGAGCACATCGGCCCGAACGTGCCCGTCGTCACGACGTCCACCTCCGCGGCCGCTTCCTTCACCCCCTTCCTGCCGACTATGTCAATGATCTCCTCGGCCGTCACCACAACGGCCGAGCCCTGCTTGATCTTGTCGTTAATCTCGGCTATCGTCTTGCGCATGGCTAGACTCCTTACAGCACAAGAAGTGCGATGCTCAGCTATCTCAAGAATAGGGAACTAACGTCCGGATGGGGCCCTTTCGGGCCGTGGCATGCCACATAAAACGCATCCCTCCGGGTCAGGCTCCCCCGTCGCGGCTGCGGGCGCGCGTCCAGCGGCGGAGCGCCGGCCGCGCGGCGGCCGATAATCTGCGTCATCGAGCATCTTGAACAGCGCGCACGCGTGACACGCGCCTGCCTCGATGCCCGCCTGTTCCGGCTTGCCGGCCGCGCAGAGACCGTCGGTCAGCAGCCAGCAGACCTCGCCGCCGTTGAGCCTGTACGACGCGCAATCCGCGCGGTCGGCCGCGGAGCAACGCCGGACCTCCCAGCATCCGGCGGCGCACCGGCCCGCGCCGCGGTTGTGCGAGGCGAGGATACGGGCGAGGATTCGAGCGGCCCTCTCCGGCGGAGCTGCCCTGCCCTCTTCATAGGCCCGAAGGGTGCCGGCGCGAACGCCAAGCAGGCCGGCGAGTTCGGCGTCGCTCGCGCCCAGCGCGCAGCGGATTTCGGTGATCCGCTTCGGTGATATCTGTTCCGCCGCCAGGTGCTTCATCCCCTCTTTATATCCTGGTCAGCCCGGCTCGTCAAGGGCGAAGGCAAAAAACATAGCTCGTTCATAGGAATTGACGCACGCCTCCCTGAGGTCGTTCGCCGTCGCCTTCTTCGCGGTCGCGTAGTTCTTCAGCCAAGAAACGGAAACTTCGACACGGGAGCCCAGAAGGGGCGAAACACGCTCTTCGGAACGATTACGCTCAGGTCGGCTTCTTGCGCTTGCGGACCGAAGGTGATACTATTCCCGCCGGAGAATCCGGAGTAGTAGATGGCGAAGAAATGCCTGATGATCGTCAACCCGATATCCGGGCTCGGCTTCGGCCGGCGAAACGCGCCGCGGCTCGAGGCGCTCCTGCGCGAGCACGACTATGAGGTCGAGCTTCTCTGGACCATGGCGAAGGGATCGGCGCGCGCCGCCGCTAAAGAGGCGGACCCCGACGACGTCTCCGTCATCCTCTCCGTCGGCGGCGACGGCACGCTGAACGAAGTCGTCAACGGCGTCGGCGACAAGAACATCCCGGTCACCATCTTCCCGACCGGCACGGGCAACGTGCTCGCGAAGGAGTACGGAATTCCGTACAGCGTGCGGCGCGTATGCGATATGATCTTGCAAGGAAAGACCGAGATGCTCGACGTCGGCGACATCGGCGGGCGGCGCTTCCTCCTCTTCGCCGGCGCCGGATTCGACGCCGCCGTCGCAATGTCGCTCTACCAGAGCCGCACCGGCCGCATCACAATGCTCAACTACGTCGGCCCGACGCTCAAGGCGCTCTTCACGTATCGCTTCCCGCAGATGCAGGTGACCGTCGACGGCAAGCCGGCCGGAGCCGCGACCTGCGCGCTCATCAGCAACGTCCACAGCTACGGCGGCCCGTTCGGGTTCCTCGAGGAAGCGGACCCGACCGACGGCCTGCTCGATATCTGCCTCATGCGCGGCCGCAGGCGCAAGGACCTCGTCCGCTACATCTGGGGCGGCCTGCGGCGTCATATCCTCGACTACGACGACACCTCGCACCTGCGCGGGAAATCGGTCGAACTCGCGTCCGACGACGAGTTGCCCATCCAGGCCGACGGCGACTTCATCGGCAAGCTGCCCGTTCGCATCGAGCTGCTGCCCGCGCGGCTCCCCCTCATCGTGCCCTGATGGACATCGACGATGGAATGGGAAGAGATCGAATCCGAACTCACTAAGATCGCCGAGCGGCTCGGCATCGAGATCCGCCACGTCCGCTACGAAGGCGAGGGCGGCCTGTGCCTCATCCGCGGCAAGGAGGTGCTCGCCGTGAACGACAGCCTCGACGCGCCCGACCGCGTCGCCGTGATGGCCAGGGCGCTCGCCGCCGCGCCCGAGACCGAAAGCCTCTACATCGTGCCCGAGGTCCGCGCCCTGCTCGACAAGTATGCTTTGGAAGGATGACGCCGATGCACCTGTCCGAGTTTCAACGCCAGATCGAACGCATCTATTACGAACGGGACAGCGCCCGCGGGGCCGGCGGCACCTTCATGTGGCTGATCGAAGAGGTCGGGGAGCTGGCGACCGAGCTGCGCGACGGCAAAGACAAGGACGCGCTCGCGGACGAGTTCGCCGACGTCCTCGCGTGGCTCTGCACGCTCGCGAGCATCTCGGGCATCGAGATCGAAGACGCCGCCCGAAAATACGCCGACGGCTGCCCAGGTTGCGGTAATACCCCGTGCGATTGTTCCGAAAAGAACTAGGAGGCCGGCCGGGGCCGCCGGAACATGGTTTGCATACTACGCCTTCGGAATGCTAAAATTAAACGAGCGGATTCGGGCGCGGCCCCGGGAGGATTACTGACATGACGAAGCGAAAAGGCAGTCTGCTCCGGCAGCTCACGTTGAGGCTTGGATTGGCGATCGTCTTTCTCAGCCTCGCCTCCTTCTACTACCAATACCGGGTCGAGAAGTTCATCCTCGTCGAGAACATCCGCACCGACCTGATGAGCCAGGCGCGGCTGCTGCGCGCATGGCTCGCCCAGGCCGGCTCGCGCGAGGAGCGCCTCAGGATCGCCGAGCAATACGTCGAGGCCCTCAAGCACCGCGAGGAAGCCGGCCAGCAGATCATCATCGTGGACGCCCAGAGCAAGATTCTCGCGGCCAACACCGCCAACCCGCCGGGCAAGTACTTCATCAGCGGCGTACTCGCCGAAGCCATGGCCAGAGGCGCGGCGGAGGACGGCATCGGCGCGATGGCGCTCGATCAGTACGTCGTCGCGCTCCCCTGCTACACCGACGCCACCAGGACAGCCGTGATGGGCGGCATCCTGCTCAGGCACCCGCTGACACAGGTCGACCGCCTCGCCGACCTCCTAATGCTCGGAGCCTTCATCGTCCTCGCCGTCACGCTCATCATCATCGTCCTCGTAGTCCACTTCGTCCTGCGCGCAAAGGTCCACAAGCCCATACAGGCGATCTTCATGCAGGAGTACCGCATCCGCGAGGGCGACCTCGCCACCATCGACGCCGAGGACCCCGGCAACGAGTTCTCCGACCTCTACGCAATGTACAACGAGATGGTCCTCCGCATCGCAGAGCAGAAGAAGGCCATCCTCGACCAGAAAGACCACGTCGCACTCGCACGCCTCGTCCGCCAGGCCGTCTCGCGGATCACCGAGCCGCTCGACGACATTCTGAGCGAGAGCCGCGCACTGCTCGAACACGGCTCGTCGCTCGCCGAGGAAGACCAGAACACGCTCAAGCAGATCATCGGCAACATCACGCAGATCGCGCGCGAGCTCAAGGACATCGTCGTCGAGGGCAGCAAGAGCGCAACCTGGCTTCAGCACGAGGCCGACAAGATCCGCGAGTACAAGAAAATCGCCGGCGAAGACGAGGGGGAGGAAGAGCCGGCCGCGAAGTAGCAGCCCCACGTCGCCCCTGCGCCCCCTCTCGCGCAGTCTCTATCTTCCGCTCACCCTCGGCTCGGGGACTTCGTGGAGCAGCATTCGGACGAGCTCGACGTTGTCGATGCCCTCGGCCTCGGCCTGGAAGTTGGCGCCGAGCCGGTGGCGCATCACGGGCACGGCGACGTCGCGGATGTCCTGCGGGTCGACGTTCAGCCGGCCGTCCATCGCAGCCATCGCGCGGGCGCCCATCACGAGCGACTGCCCTGCCCTCGGGCCCGCGCCCCAGTCGATCATCTCCTTCACGAACTCCGGCGCGCGTTCGTCCTTCGGCCGGCTCGCGCGGACGATGTTCGTCGCGTACTTGATCACGTAGTCCGAAACGGCGATCTGCGCGACCACCTCCTGCATCAGCATCAGTTCCTTGCCGCTGAACACCGGCTGCAAGTCGGTGTATGAGCCGAGCGTGGTGAACCGGACGATCTCTTCCTCTTCCTCCTGCTGCGGATAGTCGACGAAGATGTTGAACATGAACCGGTCGAGCTGCGCCTCGGGCAGCGGATACGTGCCCTCCTGCTCGATGGGGTTTTGCGTGGCGATGACGAAGAACGGCCGCGCGAGCGGATAAGTCGTGTCGCCCACGGTCACCTGCTTCTCCTGCATCGCCTCGAGCAGCGCCGCCTGCGTCTTCGGCGGAGTCCGGTTGATCTCGTCGGCAAGAATGATGTTCGCGAAGATCGGCCCCTTGAGGAACTGAAATGAGCGCCGGTGCGTCCGCTCGTCCTCCTGCATGACGTTCGTGCCGGTGATGTCCGACGGCATAAGGTCGGGCGTGAATTGAATGCGCTTGAACGACAGTTCCATGATCTGCGACATGGCGCGGACCATCAGCGTCTTCGCCAGGCCGGGGACGCCGAGGAGCAGGCAGTGCGCGCGGCAGCAGACCGTGGCCAGCATCTCTTTCAGCACCTGCCGCTGTCCGATGATGGCCTTGCCCAGCTCGCCCATCATCACGTTGCATTTTCTCGAAAAATCGCCGACAACTTCCTCGATGCGAACGCCGTTCTTCGCCACGTCAATCTCCTGCCGTCGGGTTCGGGAAGCTCCAGCAATTCCAACTGTGCGACAGCGGCCGGCTCACTTCGGCGCGGCCGCTTGTTTCGGCGGCGGCACGAGCACATACACGGCGTCGCCCACCTCGGGCCGGCGGCCCGTCGTGATCAGCTCGGCGATGGCACCCGTGCCCATTGCGCTCAGTTGAGCCGAGTTCAGGCCGTCCTGGCGGACGTAAAACACCTTGTGCTCCTTCGCCAGGGCCGAATCGATGATCCGTATGCCGAATTTGGCGCCCGCGATCTCGTTCCGAATGTACCCGATGAGCACGTAGCGCGGGCCCGGCTTCGGCTTGCGCGGGACCGGCGGCTTGCCGGGCTCCGGCTGCGGCCTCGCCGCGTCGATCTTCGCGAGGTACGTGACGGCGCGCCTCTTCGCACGCAGTTGCCGCGCCAGGTTGCCTCGCATCGCCGCGTAGTTGCGCACCGGAGCGTAGATCTTGCTCGGCTCGTGCACGAGCCGGATCTCCGTCCACCTCGGAAACCGCAGGAACACCATCGGAAACGTTACCGTGCGGCCCTTCCCGACGCGCACCGGCCGCAGCGCCGCCGCCCTCGGACCGAGCACCTTCGCCAGCGCCGGATCACCGGCCGTGATTGACTCGACCGCCCTGCCCGACGAATTCTTCAGCGGCAGCCCCTCATGCTCGACCACCGCCCGGATGCCGCTGAGCCTCAAACTCGCGCCGGACCTGTTCGTGACGGCGACCATCACCCACGTGTACGTGCCGGGATCGAGCGGGAGCAGCGCCTCCTCCTCCTTCGACGGCCACCGCACTGCCACCTCGACCACGCCCGGCTGCAGCCCGTAGTGCGTTATCGAAACGCCGCGCGGGAACATCGCCCGCGCCAGCAGAATCGAATCGAGCGCCGGGTCGTAGTTCGCATCCTCGTAGAGCCGCACCGCCTCGAGCATCATCGCGTTTAGCAGGCGGCAAGCATTCGGGCCGCCGTACTCCGTACAGGTCAGCTCGAGCCGGCGGAGCATCTTGACCGCGCGGCGGACCTCCTCGCCGTTCTTCTCCCCCGCAACCGCCGGCGACGCCAGCAACGCGCACAACGCAAGAGCCGCTTGACAGCCGGCGGGGACCCGCATAGAATCCCTCTCGAGAATGGCCAAGTCCAAAGAGAGCAAGACCGCACGTCGCGAAGGCCGCCACGACGCGCCCGGCAAATCGGGCGAGCGCGGAGGTATCCCGTGGCTGCTTATCTTGTGCATTATACTTATCATAGTCACCGTCGCTCTCATAGTCAACGAGTTGGCGTGATCGTTCCGAAGAACGTGTGGTCTGTGTGCGGGCACGGCAGGCCGTGCCCCTACATTGCACATCAAACGAGGCAAGCGTTATCACACGCGCTCTGCAACGATTACAGTTGGCGGCTTAGCCACGGGAGCAGGCCGTGCCAAAGCACGAAAGACAGCCGGGGCTGACGCTCTCGGCGCTCAAGTCCGCGCTCGCCAAGGGCGAGATCGCGCCGCTGTACCTCCTCGCCGGCCTCGAACACTTCCTCGCCCAGGAAGCCGAGCAGCTCATAGCGGGCGCCCTCGAGTCGCGCGGCGGCGAATGCGCCCGAAACTTCTACCACGGCGACGACGTCGACCTCGCAACCGTCCTCGACAACCTCCGCACGCCCAGCCTCTTCAGCCCCACCCGCTTTATCTCGGTCTCGCCCGCCGGCGGGTTCGTCGAGAAGTACCAGAAGGCGCTCGCTGCATACGCGGCTGCACCCGCCGCGAACAGCTCCCTCGTCCTGCGCGTCGCCACCGTCGACGCGCGCAAAAAGCTCACAAAGACGGCCCAGGAAACCGGCGGACTCGTCGCCTGCAACCGCTTCTACGAGCGCGACGTCGTCCCATGGGTCACTGCCCGCGTGAAGGCAATGGGCCGCCAGATCAACTCCGCCGCGGCCGCGCTCCTCACCGAGTTCCTCGGCACCGACCTCGCAATGCTGGCCGCCGAACTCGACAAGCTCGCGGTCTACATCGGTGACCGCAAGAAGATCACGCCCGAGGACGTGCAGAACGTGTCCCTCCGCGATCGCGGCCGCGCGGTCTACGAACTGACCGACGCCATTGGCCGCCGGCAGCCGGAGCGGGCGCTCGCCGCCCTCGACGGCCTCCTTGCGCACGGCGCCAGCGAGACGAGCATCCTCTTCAGCGTCGCGCAGCACATGCGCCGCCTATGGACCGTCAAGGAATTCGTCGGCAAAGGCGAGAACCCCGTCGCCACGGCGACAAAGCTCGGCGTGAAGTACTACGTCGACCGGTTCCTCGCACAGGTCAACGCCTTCAGCCTGCGCGAACTCCGTTACAACTGCTCCGCGCTCGTGAAGTGCGAGGCAATGCTCAAGAGCTCCGTCATCGACGACAAGCGCGTCATGCTCGAACTCACGTTCATCCGACTCATCACGCGCAGGACGCGCGCCGCGCCGCGGGCATCCTGATTGACACACCGCCCGTCGCGAGTACAATTAGAAGCGCGAGGCTGTTGAAAAAGGTGCAGGAAACCGCCGACTTACAAAGTCGGCCTACAGGAACGACCGTTTCGCGGCGCTCTGGGGCCCCTGTAGGCCCGCTCTGTGAGCGGGCGGGATCTTCAACACCCCCAGTGTTACAACTGTTGCAGCAGAATCGCGGAGCACCGCCGTGAAAGGCATCGTAGCCCTGATCCTCGTAGTCGCCGCCCCCGCAGCCGCCCGGGCGGCCGAGCCCGCGCCGAAGACCGATAAGGTCCCGCCGGCGCAATACCGCATCCTCGTCGAGTACGACAAGAAGACCATCGACGACATCCGCGCGGAGATTCGAAGCGAGGTGCGCAAGGCGCTCGAGGCGCGCCGCCGCAGGCTGAGCTGGTCGAAAGACGAATTGGAATCGCAAATCCAGAAGGAACTCGAGAGGTACAAGGAGGACTTCGAGGCGATCGAACATGCGGCCAGGGCCGAGCGCGAGGCACGGGCGCGCGGCGACCGATCCGAGGCCGAACGCTGGGAACGGCTGCGGATGGAGCGCATGCGCGATGCCCGCGAACTGGCGGCCAGGGCCCGACGGGCCGAGCGCGCACTGCTGGCCCTGTCGCGCCAGAACTGGCGCGCCCAGCGGCGCCGCGAGCGGGAGATCGCAGAAAAGGCGCTCGTCTGGCTCGAGGCAACGCTCAAGAAGGTCGAGGCCGCGCGCAAAGCCGATCTGCTCGAGCGCGGCGCGGCCGTCGTCCCGCCCCACGAATGAAGTTCAAGTCCCTTCACCCCTGGCCCGCCGACTACGCCGAGGCCGTCGCCCTGCAGGCCCGCCTCCGGCGGAAAATCGTCATCCGGCCCCTGCCGCACGTCCGGCTCGTTGCCGGCGCCGACGTCTCGTACGACCGCGGCGACGACATGATGCACGCGGGCGTCGTCGTAATGCGGCTCCCCGAGCTCGAGATCGTCCAAACACAGGCCGCGTCGCTACCGGTCGATTTCCCGTACATCCCGGGCCTGCTGACCTTTCGCGAGGCGCCCGCGCTGCTCGAAGTTTTTCGGAAGTTGGAATGCCGGCCGGACGCGGTCATCTTCGACGGTCAGGGGATCGCTCACATGCGCGGCATCGGGCTGGCTTCGCACGTCGGCCTCTGGCTGGGCCTGCCATCGGTCGGCTGCGCGAAGTCGCGGCTTGTCGGCGAGCACCGCGACGTCGCGCCCGCCCGCGGCCGCCGCGCCGCCCTGCGGCATGAGAAGCAGGTCGTCGGCTCGGTCTTGCGCACGCGCGGCGGCGCCAAGCCCGTATACGTGTCGCCCGGGCACCTGTCCGACGTCGCCTCGTCGGTACGTCTCATCCTCCGCTGCTGCACGAAGTGTCGCCTGCCCGAGACGACGCGCGCCGCGCACGCTCTGGTCAATGAGGTCCGGCATTCGTTCGTCTGAGAATCTCCCATGCTCGACCGCCCTCCTCGCCGGCCCCGCCGCGGGATCTCCTCGCGCAAGAGCGCGAATCTGGCGACGCATATGCGTCACCAGATTAGCGCTTTGGAGAGCCTAGAGGATGAGCATGGCGTCGCCGTAGCTGTAGAAGCGGCAGCGGTTGCGCTTCGCTTCGTCGTACGCGGCGAGGATCATCTCGCGCGTCGCGAACGCGCTCACGAGCATCAGGAGCGAACTCCTGGGCAGGTGGAAGTTGGTGATGAGGCAGTCGACGACCCTGAAGTCGTACGGCGGGCGGATGAAGAGCTCGGTCCAACCCTCACCGCTCCTGATGCGCCGGCGAGGCGCGGCGGCGAGCGTCTCGAGAACACGGCACGATGTCGTCCCGACGGCAATGACCCGCTTCGCCCGGTTGACCGCGGCGGCCGTCTCCTCGGTGACGACGTAGTGCTCGGGGTCGACGTTGTGCTGCTCGATGTTCTCGGCCCGAACGGGCTTGAATGTCCCGGGGCCGACGTGGAGGGTGACCGGCGCGATCTCGCACCCGGCGGCCTTGACCCTGCTCATCAGTTCGGGCGTGAAGTGGAGGCCGGCGGTCGGCGCCGCGACGGCGCCCGGGGCTTTGGCATAGACGGTCTGGTACCGCTCGGCGTCGTCGGCGGCGTACGGGTCGGCCGATTTGGGACGCTTGATGTAGGGCGGGAGCGGCGCGCGCCCGATGCGGCCGAGAACGGCGCTCAGGTCGCCCGCGCAATGAAGCTCCGCGAGCGATGTGCCCTGTTCGCTCCGGCCCAGCAGCGTGGCCGAGAGGTCGCGGGCGAAGACGATTTCCTCGCCGTCGCTGAGGCGGCCGCGGCAGTTGAGCATCACCTCCCACGCGTTCTCGGAGACGGCACTACGCGCCGGGCGCACGAGCAGCATCTCGACGGACCCGCCGGTGCCCCGGCGCCCGTAGAGCCGCGCGGGGATCACGCGCGTGTCATTGACGACGAGCGCGTCCCCCGGCCTCATGTACTCGGGCAGGTCGGCGAACGTGCGCAGCTCGGTCGCCCCCGTGTCGCGGCGCAGGACGAGCAGCTTCGACCGGTCGCGTTTCTCCGCGGGATGCTGGGCTATGAACTTCCTCGGCAGGTCGTAGTCGAACAGCTCGGTCTTCATTCAGTCTTGAGCTCTATCTCGACCACGGCGTCGCCCGTGTATATGACGGTCTGCGTTTCCTGGTCCAACTCGATCTTGCCGGCGCGAGCGCGTGTGCCGGCGCCCGTCATCGTCGCCGGCTTTCCGGTGAGCGTGCCGACTTTTCCGGCCGGGTCCCACACGAACCGGTCGCCCGAAAACCGCTGGTCCTTGCCGATGATGGCAACATTGTTCTCGGCGACCACGCCCTTCAGTTCGGGCCCGGGTTTCTTCTCGTCCTTCGCCTTCTTGTCCTTCGTCTCCTTGTCCTTCGTCTCCTTGTCGGCCTTGTCCGCCGACTTTTTCTTGGCCTTCTTGTTCCTCTCTTCCCTTTGGTCTTGCGCGAACGTGAGCGTGAGCGCATCGCAGTGGAGGGTCGTGCCGGCGCTTGCGAGCGCGACCTGGTCGTGGAATGCGGCGACGTTTGCGAGGCGGTCGAACGCAACGGGGCCGAGGCACGTAATCCTCACGGGTTCAGTCGTCTCCTTCGCGGTGCGTTCCGCCCCCGGGATCGTCGGCAGCGCACCGGCCGTCGCCGCGCCGCGAAGCTCCATCGTGACGTTCCGGTGCACGGTCACCATGGATTTGTCTTCGACGCCGTCCGCGATTGTCCGCTGGAAGATCGTCATCCCGTCGCCCACGAGGCCCCGCGACTCGCTTTCCATCGTCACCCTCGAGCGCGTCTTGATGGTGCGGGTCCTGACGTTCTTCTCCTTGTCCCAGGTCGTATCGATCGTGGCCTCGTCGGTTTTGAGGCGCGTCAGCTCCTCTCCGTAGAGCTCGATGGCGACCCGGCCGGCCAGCTTCGCCGACGCCTTCGCCTGTCCGTGCAGGTAGGTGCCCGAGTCGGCGCGAAGGAACAGGTCCTTCCGCGTTCGCATCCGGGCGTCTTTCTCCTCCAACTTATAGACGACCAGTTCGGGGTCCGTGCAGGTGTACTGGTCGCTTGCGATCGCAGGCTCCGCGGTGCGGGCGCGCAGCTCCCAGTCGAGGACGCCCGTCGTCTTGTCGTGTCTCGGCCAGCGGATGTTGTGGAAGATCGCGTCGGCGGCGCGCGCTCCGCCCACACATAGGAGGAGAGCCGCTGCGATGAGAGAGCGGGCGATCATGCGAGGTACCTCTCCATCACGCCTTCCCATTTGCCCTGTGCCTGGAGGATCATCTCGGCGACTTCGCGCACGGCGCCGCGCCCGCCGCGCGTCTCCGTGACGTACGCGGCGGCGTGCTTCACCTCGCGGGCGGCGTCGGCCACGGCGACCGGGAAGCCGGCGGCCCGCATCGGCGGGATGTCGGTCAGGTCGTCGCCCACGTAGCAGACGTCGGCGTCCGACAGCCCGGCCTTCTCGAGCAGGCTGCGATACGCGGGGAGCTTGTCGAGCGCGCCCGTGATGCAGTGGCTGATGCCGAGCGACTCGGCGCGGCGGCGAACCGCGGCGCACTCCCGCGCCGACAGCAGCGCGGTCTCGATGCCGCTTCGCATCAGGTACTTGATGCCCGAGCCGTCGCGGACGTTGAACGTCTTCGATTCGGTGCCGTCGGCGTTGAAGATCATCGATCCGTCGGTCAGCACACCGTCGACGTCCATGATCACCATCTTGACGCGAAGCAGTCTTTCGTCCATCGGGTCCTCGCTATTGGCCGGCCTCGAGCGCGGCGTGCCGGATGTTGAGGCGCCTTCGAACGGCCATGGACTGCGGCATCGCGCGCCGGTTCGACACCGACCGAATGTTCTCGATGCTGATAGCCCGCCGTCCACAGGACGGGGTCTCGATGACAAGGCGGGCGCCGTCGAACGCGCAGACGCGGCCGCTCAGCCGGTCGCCGTTCCGAAGCGTGATGTGGACCGAGTCGGGCGGCAGCTTGGGCGCGATGCCGTCGAGCACGACCGCCGCGACGTCCGCCAGCTTCAGCTTGAGGTCGCCGAACGAGGCGCGAGCCGTCAGCCGGCCGTCATCGAGCGACTCGACCGAGCAGCTTATGCGGTCGCCGTTCGCCAGGACGATATGGCGGCCGCGCGGGCCCGAGCGGTCCTCGGGCCCGGCGGCCTGGTCGATGATTATGCGCTTGACGCCGGCGGCCAGGATTCGCCACGGTTCGCCCCGGACAAGCAGCGTCACCGTGCCTCCTCCCACGCCGGTCAGCCTGCCCGAGACGCGGTCGCCGGAGGCCATAACGACGGTGTGTGGCTCGGACGGAGAAAGCGCCCCCCTGCTCGGGTACCCCAGCACGCACTCGTAGGGCATGCGATCGGGCGAGCGCAGCGCCTGGCGCATCCAGCGGAACGCCTCGACCGGGCGGCCGGCGCGCCATTCCGTCTCCTGGCGGTCGTGGAACAAGTCGATCACCTTGACCTGGAGCGATGCGGCGAGCTTGGCCGTGTCCGACCGGCGCTTCGCCATCTTCACGGCCTCGGAGTACAGGCGGAGCGCCTCCTCGGTCCGGCCTTTGCTCTGGCTCAGTTGCGCCTGCATCGCCAGCGACCAGGGCCCGGAGCCGTTCGGCGGCGCCGCGCGCAGCAACTCGCCTGTCCGCTCCTTGCCGCCCACCGCGCAGATGCCGTTGTTCGACGTCAGCACGAGCGAGTCGCCGTCGGATGCAACGTGGACATCGTCCCATCCCGGGAGCGCAACCGGCCGGAAGCCGGTCAGTTCGCCGGTCTCGCCCGAGAGCTCGTAGATGCCCTTGCAGGTGGCGACGATCACGCGCTTCTCAGTCACGCGGCCGAGCCCCGCGGCCGATCCGTCCGGCACGGGCCACGACCAGACGACCGAGCCGGTGTCCGCGTCCAGGCAACGGACGTCTTTACCCCCGACGAACAGTCTTCCGGCCTTGCGGTCTTCCGTCGCGGGCGCGCCGCCGAACAGGCTGCAATCCGCCTCGATCTCCTTCTCCCAGTTGAGCCGCCCGTCGGACACGCGCACCGAGAGAATCTGCTGCCCGTCGGACGGCATGCAGATGACGGAATCGCCGGCCCTGACGAGCGGAAAGTACCGAACGTTGCCGAGGTTGTAGTGGCTGCGGCCCTTCGCGATCTGCTCGCGCCGGCGGTACGGCAGGAGCCAGCGCACCTCGCCGGTCGCCGCGTCGCATTTCCCGATCACGCCGCGGCCGTTGCAGAAGACGATGTCCGATCCCACGCTTAGCAGAGCGGACGGGAACGACATCCGGTATCCCGACTGCGGGGCGCTGCCGCCGACCCCGCTCGCCCAGAGCAGTGCGCCCGTCCGCCGGTCGAGCGCGACGAGATAGACTTGCCCTTGCGACGTCTCGAGGATCACATAGGCCGAGCGCCGCCGGCAAAGGACAGGCGACGAGAATGAGACGCGCAGGTCCGCGTTGTTTCCAATAGCCTCGATCGCGTGAAACGAAGCTCGCGATTTCGACCAGAGCGCGTTGCCCGAGCCGGCGTCGTGCGCGCCGAGGCGCGACCCGCCGCTCACGAACACCGTCCTCTTCCCCTCTCGCCCGGCCGCCGGGTATACGCGGCAGTGGAAATTGTAGGACCGCAAAGCGTAATAGTAATCCGAGTCGTAGTTCCGAGCCGACTGCTGCCAGATCGGGCGCCCCGTTAATGCGTCGATCGCGCGGACCCCGTCGGGCGCGTTCATGTAGAAGATGCCGCCGATGACCTGCCCGTAACAACTGAATGTCGAACCGGTGGATGACCCATAGTAGCGCGCTATCTGCGTCACGTACTTGTCGTCGCCCGGGGTCGACCAGCGCTTGAAGTCGAGCGTCTCCGGCGCGGCCGGCCCCGGGCGCCCTGCCTTCAGCCACCGGCCGGCGGTGAACTTTCTGAGCTCTTCGGCTCGCGCGATCCGCTCCGTGCCCGCCTCGATCAGGGCGCCTCTCTCGCCAAAGAGCTCGACGGCCTGATCCAGCGCCGCCTTGTCGCCCAGCCTCGCGGCCGCCAGCGCCATCTTCACGGCGATGCGCCTGCGAATCGCCTCGTTCTCCGCCTTGGTGTCTGCGGCCGCCGTCCACCGCATCCAATAATCGAGGGCGGCTCGCGCGTCGCCCTTTTCGAAGAGCAGATCGGCCAGCGCCGTCATCCCGCTCGGCCCGTGAGAGGTGAGCGCGAACTCGGCGACGAGCTTCTGCGCGTCGCCGAGGCTCCGGTCCGTCACCGCCCGCCGAAGCAGTTCCTCCGCCGCCGGATCATGGAGCGTACGGTAGAGGAGCTTCGCGGGCTCGGGCATGGCGCTGAGCTTCATCTCGCAAAGAGCGCGCGCGCTGCCGTAAACGCCTTTGCGAATCTCGACGACCGTCTTCGGCGGCTTCGCGATGAACTTCTGGCATACCTCGATGGCCTTCCGCCACTCGCTCTTCCTGATCAGCTTGTCGATCTCGGCAATCTCGTCTGAGACCTCCTCGTCGACCGGCAGGTGAGCGGCCGAGCTTGGCTTCGCCTCGAGGTTCGCCGCCCGCGCGGCCGGGGGCGGCGCGGCCGGCGCGGCCAGGGCCAGAAAGACGAGCAGGACCAGTTTTCGCTTGCCGGTCATTTGCACCTACTTCTCGCTCGCCGCCAGCGCCTCGCGCGCCGCGGCGGCCACGTGCACGTCGTTATCCTTCAGCATGGGCCGCAGGTCGGCCGCCGCGGGCGCGCCCTTCATTGCTGCAAGCGCGCGTACGGCGCTCTCGCGCACCACGCCTGAATCCTGTTTCAGCGCCGCGACAAGGGCGGCCCGCGCGCCGTCTCCGCCAAGCTTGCCCAGCGCGCGCACACACGCGGCGCGAACGTCGATGCCGGGCGCCGTGCTCGACGCATCGGCCAGCCGCGGGACATAAGACTGGTTGCCGGTCGAGCCGAGCGCCAGCGCGGCCGCGGCACGCGCCCGGTCGACGTCCTTCTGCTCGAACGCCTTCTCGACGGCCTCGAGCGCGTCGCCCGTCCCGATGCGCCCGAGCGCGGCGAGCGCCGTCTCCCTGAGCTCCGGGCCCGCCGAACCTGCCAGCGTGGCCAGGTTCGCGGCCGCCGCCGCCGCCCGCAGTTCGCCCAACGCTCGCACGACATCGACAAGCGGGACGCCGTCCTGGCCCTCGAGGAGCGCCAGCAACGCGGCCTCGGCCTCCTTGCTGCCGGGCATGGCGCCGAGCGCGCGGACCGCCGCCGCCCGCAGGCGCCCATCCCCGCTCTGCTTCGCCAACGGGACGAGTTGCTCGGCATCGCTCGCGTAGCCGTGCATGCCGAACGCCTCGACCGCGGCGAGCTTGAGCTCGGGTTCCGCCGAGTCGATGAAGTTCCTCGCCAGCTCGATCGACGGCATTCGTGCCGGGCGCGCCTCGAGGCGCGTGAGAACGCGGCTGAGTTGCAGGAGCGCCGCCGCCCTGACACGGGCCGGGTGGCCGGTGCCGGCGGCCGCCGCGAGAACGGGCGTCGCCGGCGACGACGTGCATTTGCCGAGAAAGGCGACGGCCGCGTCCGCGGCGCGCGGCCCGACGTCTCCGACAGCGACCTCCCCGGCGGCCTTGACGTTGTCGGGCGACCGCGCGGTCAATGCTGCGCAGAGGCTGCCGGCGAGTGCGTCGTCGCGCGCGGCGGCGAGCGCCTCGCGGATCAGGCCGTCGGCCTTCGCCCCGCCGGCCTCGGCGAGCAGCGGAGCATAGAACCTCTTCTCGCTGTCGCCGGCCGCGCGGAAGCGCTCGGCGAGGTACGCAAAGCTCTCGTTTCCGCCGAGCCGGGCCGCCGCGGCCGCGGCCAGGCGAGAGAGCGCCCCCGTCGACCGGCGGGCGACGTCGAGACACAGGCCCGCCTGATCGTGCGCGTTCAGTTCCGCGAGCGCGCTAACGGCCGCCGCTGTCACCTCGTCGGACATTTCCTTCCTGATGCCCGCGGCGAGGATGCGAATTGCGCGGCGGTCGCCCGTCTTGCCGAGCGCGGCGTAAATCCGCCGGAGCGACGGCTCGTGCTCGGCCGTCCGCGCCGCGACGAGCAGCTTGTCGGCGACAGCGCGAAGCCTGGTTTCGCCAAGCGCCTGGATGATGACGCGTGCGGCGCGCTCGCGTACGTCCTTCGAGCAAAGCTTGTCGGCCAGCGCGGCTGCGACGGCTGCGTCGCGGAAGTCTGCGGCCGCGTCGAGCGCGGCGGCGCGTATCCGCGGATCCTCATCGCTGAGCGCCGACAGAAGCGCCTCGACGGTTCGGCGGTCGGCGGCTCCCTTGATGTTCCGGAGGCTGGTGAGGCGCACCTCGACGCTCGTGCTGAGCTTGTATCGCTCGACGTAGAAGGGGACGAGCGAGGCGTCGTGGAAGGCGCCGATCGCGCGGAGCGCGGCGGCCTGGACCGGCGCCTCGCCGGCGCGAAGTGAGTCGCGAAAGAACGGAAGCGCCCGCCGGTCGCCCGTCTTGCCGAGTGCGCCGATGAGGACGACGAGCGTGTCGGTTCGCTCCTCCGCCGTTGCGGCCTCGATCAATTGCGGCACCATTTGTTTGTCGGCGATCTGCTCGACCGCCCGCGCGGCGGCCAGGCGCACCTGCGCTCCCGTGTCGTTCTTCAGCACGTGGAGGAGCAGCGGCCCGAACCCGGTGTTCGGCCGTGTTGCCAGAGCGGACACGATTCGCTGGCGCAAGGCTGCATCCTCCGTTTCGAGGGCCTCGCTCAGCGGGCCGGCAAGCGCCTCGGCGGACAGCTTTCCTCGGCCGAGACGCTCGATGACCGCCTCGAGGGCCGCTCTGCGGATCGTCTCCTCGTTCTCGTTCTTGATGGCCTTGCACAGGATTTTCACGGCGGCCGGCTCGTTGATGCGGGCGACACACTCGATCACGTTGCGCCGCAGGCCCGGCTCGTCGGACTGCGCGAGCTTGGCGAGCCGCGGCAGCAGGCGCGGGTCACGAATGTTGCTGCGCGAGATCAGCCGAATACAGGCGGCGAGAACGGCGGCGTCTTCCTCCGTCTTCATCACGCGCACGAGCAGGTCGTTGTCGAGCGCCTTGTCGAACCGTGACAGTGCATTGAGCGCCGCGGCCCTCATTCGCGGATCGGCGGCGGTGAGGGCCTTCTTGAGGACCGGCACGGCCTGCTTCGCCTGCGCCTGCGCGAGCGCGTGCAGCATGCTCTCGCGGACCCCGGGGTCCTGCTCGGTGTCGAACGCGGCGACGATGGCCTTGACGGCGCGGGCGGACCCGGAGGGGGCGAGGGCGCCGGCCGCGGCTCGCCTCGATTGCGGCCCGCCGCCCTTCAGCACCTCGATGAGCAGGTCGACGGTCTTCGCCGCCTGCGCCGGCGGCAGGTTTGTTATCGCGGTCTGCCGAACGTAGTCGTCCTCATCGTTCCTGACCGTCTCGATCAGGATGGCGCCCCGGTCTTCTTCTTTGAGAAGGGAGCGAACGGAGTGGAGGGCCTGTGAACGAACGGACTGGTCCTCGTCGCGGAGCGCCTCGCGAAGGAACCCTGCGGCGTCGTGCCGCAGCAGCCGGGCGATCGGCTCGATCATCTGCCTGCGCTGCCAGGGCTGCGCCTCGCGTTTGTACAGATCGATGAGCTTCGGGGCGATGCTCTTGTCGCCCATCTCGGCGAGCGCCCTGAACGCACTGTTGCGGTAGCTCTCATCCTGCTGGCCCGCTATATCGAGGAGGTGCGGTACCGCCTCCTTGTACTTCAGGCGGCCGAGCGCGCTCATAATCTGATGCCGCAGGCTGGGGTCGGCCGACGACGTGAGCATTTCGAGCAGCCTCGGCGCGTGCTTCTTGCCGCAGTAGCTGGAGATGTTCCTGATGGCCGTTTGCCGCACGTCGCGGTTGCGGTCGCTCACGAATCTGAACATGAGATCGACGCCGGCGGCCCCGGCTATCGAGCCGAGCTTTGAGACGGCGCTGTTCCGGACGCTGTCGCTCTCGCTTGCGATGGCGCCGCAGAGCGCGTCGCGTGCGTCCGGGCCGAGCGCGAGGAGCGTCGTCACGCCCTTCGTGTCCATGTCGCGCCAGCGGCGGCCGCTGAACTTCGAGATGATGCTCTCGGCCAGTCTCTCGCGCGCGCCCGGCGGAAGCTTGTCCAGTCGGTTGCGTTCCATGTAGTTCCGCGCCGCCCAATACGCGACGTCGGGGTCGGGATCATCGAGCGCGTCAGTGATGGCCTTGCTTTCGGGCTCCCACTTGACGAGGGTCGCATAGGCGGCGAGGCGCACCCTGACGATCCGGTCGCCGAGCGCGGCATCGAGCCCGGGCCGCACCTTGTCTCGCTCGCCCGGGGCGACCGCTGCGGCCTTCGATGCGGCGAGTTCCCTGACCGCCCAGTTCCTGTCCTTCAGCGCGGCCGCTATGATCTCGGGGAGATCGGGCGCCTTGACGTCGGCGGCGAGGACGATGGCGTCGCGCCGAGCGAGCCAGATTTTCGACTTGAGCAGTGCGCGGATGTGCGGGAGTGCGTCGACGCCCGCGTCGCGGATCGTCCCCATCGCCGTGCTGCGGCCGGCGGGCGAAGTGTCCCAGGCGTCGAGCTTCGCGGCTGCGGCGTTGAGCGGCGCCGTCTCCGCCTGCCCGGTCGCCGCGGCGCCCGAGAGGCCCGCAGCGAGCAGCAGCAAAAATGCCGCGAGTGTTGAGAGACGCATCATACGGGCTTCCAACGCAAATGCAGAGCCACGCCCCTGAACGATCCTCCTATCGCCCATTTTACCGGGGGCGCCGGCGCCGTGCAATAACCTTTGTGAGACCGGCGCGGCCTACGGCATGCGGCCCACGGCTTTCTTGTACCGGACGGCGATGGGGATTTCGCTGTAGGGCAGATGAGAGCGGAGGAAATTGCTGACGAACCGCCGCGCGGCCGTGTTGAAATACTGCGGCGAGTTCACGAAGAGCACGATGGTGGGCGGGGCGACGCCGACCTGTGTGGCGTAGTAGATCTTCGGGCGGCGGGCCGACGACCCGCCCCGCTGAGGCCGGCGTTTCAGTTCCTCGATCACGTTGTTCAGGTCAGCCGTCGAGACACGCGTCCGCGCCTGCTTCCAGAGCGACATCGTCAGGTCGATGGTCTGCTGCACGCGCCTGTTCTTCGCCGCGGATGTGAACGTTATCGGCGCCGCACAGAGCCCGGACAGCTCGGCCGAGATGTACTTCACGTACTTGCTCGTCGGAACACCCTTCGCCAGGTCCCACTTGCTCACCACGATGACGCACGGCTTCAGGTGTTCGCAGATGTAGTCCCCAATCTTCTTGTCCACCTGCGAGATCTTCTTGTCCGCGTCGATCATTAACAGCACGACGTCCGCGCGCCGGATCGACTCCTGGGCGCGGGCCTGGCTGTAGAACTCGATGGCGTCGGCGACCTGCCGCTTCTTGCGCACGCCGGCCGTGTCGATGGCGACGAAGATCTTCCCGTCGCGCTCGAACCGCACGTCGATGGAGTCACGGGTCGTGCCCGGCATCTCGCTGACGATCACGCGCTTCTCGTTCGCGAGCGCGTTGATGAAGGTGGATTTGCCGACGTTGCGCCGCCCCACGATTGCGATCTTCATTTCGGGATCGCCCGCCGCGCTCTCGCCCGGTGCGGGGACAAGCTCGAGGAGGCGGTCGCGCAGCGCTCCCGTGTTCCTTTGGTGCAACGCGGAGACGAGCAGCGGCTCGCCGAAGCCGAGCTCGTGAAACTCGACGGCGGCGGCCGCCGCCTTCGGTGACTCCGCCTTGTTCGCGACGAGGATGACGGGCCTGCCGAGCTTCCGCAGCCGCGCGGCGATCTCCGAGTCGTGCGCCACGATCCCGTCCGTGCAGTCGGCGACGAACACGAAGATGTCCGCCTTCAGCACGGCCTGGTCGATCTGCTTCTCGACGTCGTCGGCGAGCACATCGCGGTCGCCGACGCCCATCCCGCCGGTGTCGAGCAGCTCGATCTGCCGGCCGGCCGGCGCCGTGACGACGGCCGATATGCGGTCGCGCGTCACGCCGCCCGTCGGCTCGACAATCGATATCCGGCGGCCGGCGAGAACGTTGAAGAGCGTGGACTTGCCGACGTTGGGCCGGCCGATTATGGCGACAACTGGGAGAGTCATTGTTGGACCGGTGACGGCCCCGGCGCGCGAGAGTACCCGCGGCCGGGTTCCATGAACACCTCCGAAGGGCCGGACAAGTCGACGCTCTGGCGAAGGAGCGCGTAGCACACTGCACGGCAACATTGTACAAAAGAGAGGCACCAGCCTGCAACAAGGCCGCACAGGATCACGACCACCAGCCCCATGAGGAAGCTGGGGACCGACTCGAAGAACGCCGCCTCCTTGCCCAGGTCGAGCAGTCCGGCGTAGACGTCCGTGAACGACCCGCCGAACCCGGCCCACACGGCCGCGAGGGCGGTGAAGAACGCGCCCGCCGCCAGCGCGGCGACGAACGCGACGCATGGTACGCCGTAAAGCGCGGCGGCGAGCCAGTAGAACGCGAGCCGCCACGGCCGCCTCAGCACGTAGTCGCCCGCCCGCACGGCCGCGTCGAACGAATCGGTCGACTCGAAGCTGACGGCGCTCGTCATCAGCCCGCGCCCGCAGAAAAGCACCGCGAGCAACAGCAGCGCGGCCGCCGCAAGAGCGAGCACGACGGGGAAGACGATGACCAGCCCGACCCTGCCGGCCCATAGAAGAGGAACGTCCCACAGCAGCCACGAGCAGAGAATCGTCACGGCGAAGCAGGGGAGCCCGGCCGCCCAGCCGCCGGCGACCGACAACGTTTTCTGCTTGACGACGACCAGCACATAAAGAGAGGCGAACCCGCCGGCCAGGATGGCTGCTGCCGACAAGAGATGAGCAGCGGCGAGGCCGAGCGCGACACCTGCCGCGAGGAGCGCGGCGACGGTCATGCCGAGCGCGACCGGCGGCCAGAAGTAAGAGCTGTGGCGCGACGCGGCATATTCATGCACCTCGGCCCTCGACAGGCGCCCGCCGGTCGCGTACTCGACGGCGGCCGAACGGCTGATGGCCCCTCCGAAGTACGCCCAGGGCAGGCCGACCAGCATGAGCACGATGAGCACATAGGAAACCACCTTGTGGAGCGTGGCGGCGCGTTCGATGGCCGCCATGAACCCGGCGTCGCCCAGGCTGCGGCCGATCTTCGCCACGTCGAGCCGCAGGTCCTCCCACGTGCTCCGAACGCCCTCCCCCAGCGCGGACGCCGCTCCGTGCAAGTCTCCTTCCCGCGCGCGGCTCGCGATCCTCCCGCTGATCTCGCCGCCGCTCACCTGCCGCACCTGGATGAGAGCCGCGGCCGAGACCAGGAGCACAAGCACAGCGAAGACGACGCCGAGGAACCCGAACCAGATCTTGACCGGGTCGGCCGCCATGCGGAAGCAGCGGAAAAGGTCGTACCACCTTGCTTCATTCATTGCACGTGCCTTGCGCCCGTGGGCTCTTTTACTGCTGTGTTGCGTCACATCGCGCGAGGGCGGACTAGTCGGCCCCCGCCCCGGCTTCGTCGAACTCCGCCAGCCGCTGCTGGAGCAGGGAGAGTATTTGGGCGTGCATCTGGCAGACGCGCGATTCTGTGACGTTGAGGACCTCGCCGACCTGCTTCATCGTGAGTTCCTCGAAGTAGTAGAGGATGACAAGCAGGCGGTCGGCCTCCGGCAGCTTCCGCACCTCGCGATCGAGGATGTCGCGCCGCTCCTTCTCCTGAATCAGGTCGGCAGGATCATGCAGGCCCGCGGCCTCGATCACATCGATGTGCCGCATGCCCGTGTCCTCGGCACTGGCGGGAGAGCTCGTGAGGGAGACGTGCTTGCTCTTGTTCTTCGACGCATTGTTGACATCGCGCACGTTGAGGCCGGTCTTGTGCGCGATCTCGCACACGGTCGGGGCGCGGCCGAGCTCGCCCTGCAGAGCGGCCGCGGCAACGCCGACCTTCGCCACTCGCGCACACTGCATGCGCGGCACCCAGTTCAGGTGGCGGAGTTCGTCGAGGATCGCCCCCCTGACCCGCACGCTGCAGTACGTCTCGAAACGGGCGCCGAGCTCGGGGTCGTATCGCTCGATGGCGTCCATCAGGCCGAACGTACCGGCGCTGATCAGGTCCTCGGGATCGACGGAGTTGGGCAGCTCGGCGGCCAGGCGGGCCGACACGGCGCGGACGAGCGGCATGTATTCCTCGATGAGGCGGTTTCGGGATTTGCCGGACCGAGAGCGGCGGAACCACTCCCAGACTTCAGCGGGGCTGGCGGACGCGTCAGGCTCCTTGGCGCGCCGCGCCTTGGCGCCGGGCTTGCCCTTCCGGCAGCTAACTGTCCTTCCCATCTGGGCCCTTTTCCTGCCTTGCCTCACCTCGCAGGATTTCCGCGATCTCGCGCAACGTCTTAGTTGCCTTCAACTCGCGGAGCTTGTCGATGTCGTCGAACACCGATTCGTCGTAGAGCCGGTGTCCGCCCGTCGTACGGCCCGCCTCACGCAGAATCCCCAGAACAGAGTAGTAGTTCACCGTCTGCCTGGAGAGGCCGCTGTACTCCGCAACTTCCCCAATCTTGAAGAGCTTCTTGACCGGCTTCCTCGGTGACATTCAGAAGCACCTGAACAGGACACGGAAAAACGTGCAACAACCAGTACGAAACAGGCACCATCTATCATACAACCGCTCTCTTACTGTGCAATATATACTATGCGTTTCAAGAAGTCAAGCCAGAAATCGTGCCTTTTTTTCGACGAAGCCCAACATGTAGTGGTCAGAGCGCGAGTGGACTCGGGTGTGTGCCGGCGAGAGCAGCAAAATGCAAAGGGGCCACGAAAGGCAGCACCCGAACCGGGACCGCACGAACCCCTTCGAGCGGAATCTGACGACGCATATGCGTCGTCAAATTCCGGCTCAGCGCGCGACAAGAACCTACCATATGGTACTGAAGTCTTGCTTCTGAGGGGTCGCGTGGCGAAGGAACGGCTGCTGTCGGCGCACTACCTGCGCGCAACATGAACGCCGAAGGTTTAACTAGATCACCCAATCCGGCGCGTATCCTGCCTTGCTCGTCCTCTTCGCCCGGGCGATAATGGCAAGCCCGATGAGCGCGAGTGCGATCGCAAAGAGCACGCGCAGCGTCGCGCTGGGCGTCCGCGTGACGAACTCCCACCCGGCAAAGAAGACGAGCGCCGGCACAACGATGACGCCGCCGCCGATACCGAGCAACGCGTTCAAAGTGCCTGCGAAGAGCCCGACGAGACAAACAACGATTACAGGCCGCAGTTTCCCACGTCCCTTCTTCAGCAGGTCATCAACATATTCTGGGCAGAAGCTCGCCGCGCGGCGCGTCGACCAGCCGCTCGCCGAGCGCCGTCGCCAGCGTCAGCGGGAAGCTGCCGCGCCCGGCCACCCGCCCGATGCGGCACGCGCCGCGGCCATACTTGTGCGCGCGAAGAATCTCGACCGCGCGCCCCGCCTGCGCCTCCGGCAGCAGGATCAACGCCTTCCCCTCGTTCGGCATCTCGAGCGGGTCCGTCCCGAGCAGCGCACATGCGCCCTCGACGACCTCCGGCACGGGGAGCGCGTCCTCATCGAGCACGATGCTCACGCCCGACGCATCGGCGATCTCGTGCAGCGCCGCCGCGCACCCGCCGCGGGTCGGGTCGCGCATCGCGTGCACGTCCAACTCGCGGACGACGGGCTCGATCATCCGGTTGAGCGGAGCAACGTCCGATTTCGCCGAGCTCGCGAATCCCAGGCTCTCTCGCGCGGCCATCACCGCGACACCGTGCAGGCCAATCGGCCCGCTGACGACAACCGCGTCGCCCGGGCTCGCCTTGTGCGCTGAGATATTGACGCCGTCCGCGAGCTCTCCAAGCCCGGACGTCGTGATGTACACGCCGTCGGCTTTGCCGCGCTCGACGACTTTTGTGTCGCCGCACGCGACAATCACCCCGGCCTCGTCGGCGGCCCGCTGCACCGAGGCCATCAGCCGCCGCAGGACCGAGAACGGGAGACCCTCTTCGATGATGAGCGACAGCGACAGGTATCTCGGGACCGCGCCGACGACGGCGAGGTCATTGACGGTGCCGGCGACTGCGAGGCGGCCGATGTCGCCGCCCGGGAACTCGATCGGACTCACCACGAACGAGTCGGTCGTGAACGCGGCCCGGCCCGAGAGTCCGACCCGCGCAGCGTCCCCCAACTCATCCAGCAACGGATTGCCCACGTACTCGCGCACCAGGGCGACCAGTTCGGCCGTCATGGTGCCGCCGCCGCCGTGTGCCAGTTCGACCAGCCGCTCGCCCACTCATTCCTCTCCGTACTTGTAGCTCACGGCGCACGCTCCCTCGATCGAGACCATGCACGGCCCGACGGGGCTCTGCGGCCTGCACCTGCCGCCGAAAAGCGGGCAGCCCGTCGGCCGAATAAGGCCGCGAAGCACGTCTCCGCACGCGCAGCCCTCGGGAAGCGCCGAGTCTTCAACGCCGATCCGGTAACGGAGCGCGGCATCGAATGCCGCATATTCCTTGCGCAGTGCCAGGCCGCTCGCCGGAATCCGGCCGATCCCGCGCCACGCAGTGTCAACCGGCTCGAACACCTTTGCTGCGATGCCCCGCGCCGTCGGATTTCCATCGGCGCGAACGGCGCGTGTGTATGCGTTTTGCACCGACGCCTCGTCTGTGCGAACCATCCGGACGAGCGACTCGATCGCGGCGAGCACGTCGACAAGCTCGAACCCCGCGATGACGCCCGGCACGCCGAACTCGGCGGCGATGAATTCATAAGGGGCCGTGCCGATGACCGTGCTCACGTGCCCCGGCAGGATGAAGCCGGAGACGGCGCATTCTGCGTCGTCGAGGATCAGCCGGAGCGCCGGCGGCACGAGCTTCTGCGAGACGAGCACCGAGAAATTCGCCAGTTGCTCGCGCTCGGCCGCGATGACGGCGGCCGCTATCGTCGGCGCCGTCGTCTCGAATCCCACTGCGAGGAACGCGACCTCGCCCGGCTCGGCCCGCGCGATGTCGAGTGCGCCGTTCACCGACGCGGTCACGACCACGCGTCCGCCGCGCGCCCGCGCCTCCTCGAGCGAGGTCTTGTCGCCGGGCACGCGGACCATGTCGCCGAACGTGGCGACCGTCACGCCGCCGAGCGCGAGCGCCGCCGCGGCATCGATGTACCCGCCGGGCGTCACGCAGACGGGGCAGCCGGGGCCGGAGAGGAGCCGCAGGTTCGCGGGCATCGCACGCCGCAGCCCGAGCCGCCCGATCGAGACCGTGTGTGTCCCGCATACCTCCATCAGGTTGACCGGCGGCGAGCCGGCCATTTCCGACTCGATCCGCGCGAGGATATCGAGCGCCAGGGACTTGCCGCGGTACCCCTTCTCAGACCTCAGCATCGGCCCCCTCCCCGAACACCTCCTCGAGCATGCGAAGCGTCTCGAGCGCCTCGGCCTCGTCGTACTTCTGAATCGCGAACCCGGCGTGCACGAGCACGTAGTCGCCGGGCTGCACGTCGGGCGTGAGCGTGAGGTCGGCATCGACCACGTTCCCGGCGACGTCGACCTTGCTGCGAGCGCCGTCGGTTTCGATCACCTTGCCCGGCACAGACAGGCACATAGGCCGCCCTCGCCCCTTACTCTTGCCTTGTGTGCGCCGCGACGACAAGCTGCCCGAGCGCGACGCAACCGTCGTTCGGCGGGACGAGCCGGTGGCGATGAACTGCAAAGCCCGCGGCCGCGAGACCCGCGGCCGATTTCTCGAGCAGCAGCGCGTTCTGGAAGCACCCGCCGCTAAGGCACACGTCGCTCAGGCCCGTCCGGTCTCTCGCGGCGGCCGCGTATTCTAGCACAACATCCGCGATCGTGTTGTGAAATCTGCCCGCGACGCGAGGGATTTCCATGCCGGCGTCGCGGTCTTCACAGATCGCGGCCAGAATGGCGGCTCCGTCGACCTCGAGCTGTCCGCCGCGCTCGATCAGTTGGATCGGATAGCTGCCCGCCGCTTCGGGGTCGGCGACGCCTTCCAACTCGATGGCCGGCTGCCCCTCGTATGTCCGCCGCGTGCAGACGCCGAGCAGGGCCGAGGCCGCGTCGAACAGGCGCCCCATGCCGCACGTTAGCGGCGTGTTGACACCGCGCTCGATCATCTCGATGACCGCGTCGACCGACCGCTTGCGGTGGTCGGCCTCGTCCATCCACGGCAGCAGGTTCGCGGCATCGCGGCCGAGCAGCGGGAAGAGCGCGCCGAGCGCCATGCGCCCCGGATGCTCGACGGCTGCGTCGCCGCCCGGCATCTTCATGTACGAGAGGTGGCCGAAGCGCTCGTAGCCGGCGCGGTCCGCGATGAGAATCTCGCTGCCCCACGTGTGCCCGTCGTCGCCGTACCCGGTGCCGTCGAACGCGATCCCGATGACGCGCCCCCGGAGGTCGTTCTCGGCCATGCAGGCGACAATGTGCGCGTGATGGTGCTGCACGCGGACGACCGGCAGGCCGAGCGACTCGGCGAACCGCGTGCTCGCGTAGCCGGGATGCGCGTCGCACGCGGCGAGTTCCGGCTCGATGCCGAGCATGCCGCACAGCTTCTCCGCCGTCTGCTCGAGCGAACGGTAGGTTTCGAGGTTGGTCAGGTCGCCGATGTGCTGCGAGACGTACGCCAAATCGTTCCGGCCCACGGCGATGCAGTTCTTGAGCATCGGGCCGCAGGCGATGATGCCGCCGACGCCCTCGCCCGCCGCGATCGGCTCGGGCACGTAGCCGCGCGAGCGGCGGATAATGACGGCGCCGCGTGCGATCTCACGCACGACCGAGTCGTCGTTCCGCGTGAGGATCGCGCGGTCGTGTACGAGGAAGACGTCGGCGATGCCGCGCAGCTTCTCGAGCGCGGCCTCGTTCGTTCGCGCGATCGGCTCTTCCGTCTTGTTCCCGCTCGTCATGACGAGATAAGGCAGACGTTCGAGCAGCATGTGATGAACCGGCGTGTACGGCAGCATCAGGCCGAGGAATTTGCTTCGCGGCGCGACCTCGCGCGCGATGCAACCGCCCTCCCCTCTCTTTGCGAGCAGGACTATCGGCCGCTCGGGACCCTCGAGAAGGAGCCGCTCGGACGCGCCGAGCTCGGCGATTGCCCGCGCCGCGTCGACGTCGCGTACCATCACCGCGAGCGGTTTTTCCTCGCGATACTTTCGCTCGCGGAGCCGTGTGACGGCGTCCGGCGACCGGGCGTCGCACGCAAGATGAAAGCCGCCGATGCCCTTCACCGCGACGATCCGGCCACCCGCGAGCGCGTCCGCCACGTCGGTGACGGGGTCGCCGCTGCACAGTGGCGTGCCGTCCGTGTCGAGCAACTTGAGCGCCGGCCCGCAGTCGTGGCAGCAGACCGGCTGGGCGTGGAACCGCCGGTCGGCGGGGTCGTTGTACTCGCGTTCGCAGGCCGGGCACATCGGAAAGACTTTCATCGACGTGTTCGGCCGGTCGTACGGCAGCGACTCGATGATCGTGTAACGCGGGCCGCAGTCGGTACAATTGATGAACGGATGGCGATAGCGGCGGCCGGACGGGTCGCGCATCTCGGCGAGGCAGGCATCGCACGTGGCGATGTCGCGCGCGGCGTCGACGTCGAGGCCGCCCGCGGCCCCCGTCGTCTCTATGCGGAACGCGGTCTCGCCGCTCAGCGCAAGATCAGTGACCGCAAGTTCGCGAATGCGCGCAAGCGGCGGTGCGTCGTCGCGCAGGCGGCGGACGAACCGGTCGACGTCGCCGGGCGCACCTTGCGCCAGAATCTCGACGCCGCCGCTGAAATTGCGCACGCTGCCGGCGATGCCGTGATCGAGCGCGAGCCTGTAGACGAATGGCCGAAACCCCACGCCCTGCACGGTGCCGGTGATCTCGATCCTGACCCTGCGCGTCGTCGCGGCCCTCGAACTTCAGCAAGTGTAAGATGGGAAGGTGTAAGATGGGGAAAAGGGAAAAGCGTCTCCCTTCGGGAGCCGGGGGAAAGGGGAAGAAGAGAACTCCTGCTGCCGCTGATGCGGCAGCCGGAAGGTTCTTTCCCATTTTTCCATTGTTCCATTTCTCCCAGTTACACCCGTTCGCCTACGATGTCCTGTGAGCATCTCTCAGCGCGCGGAGATGATCGATCCACGCCGCCATCCCTTCTCCGGTCTTCGCGGAGAGCGCGAACGCCCTCGCCTTGCTGTTCAGCTTGCGGCAGTCGCTCACTGCGCGCTCCAGATTGAAGTCAAGGTACGGCAGCAGGTCGGTCTTCGTGATGAGGACGAGGTCGGCGCGAACGAAGAGCGCGGGATATTTCGCAGGCTTCTCATCGCCCTCGGGCGTGCTGACCATCGCGACCTTGACGTGCTCGCCGAGGACGAGCCCCGACGGGCAGACCAGGTTGCCGACGTTCTCGATGACGAGGATGTCGATCTCGTCGAGCGGGATGCTCGGCAGCGCGTTCTCGACCATCGCGGCGTCGAGCCTGCACGCACCGGCCGTCTCGATCTGCGTGGCCGCGGCGCCGGCGGCGATGATGCGGTCGCGGTCGAACGTGCATTGCACGTCGCCCTCGATCACGCCGACCCGGAGCGGCGACCGGCCGTCGGGCGGATCGTGCAGCGCGGCGATCGTCCGCTCGAGCAGCGTCGTCTTCCCGCACCCGGGCGAGCCGATCAGGTTGAGCGCCAGCACGCCCGCCTTGTCGATGGCCGCGCGGTTCCTCAGCGCGACCTTCTGATCCTTGTCGATGATTATCCTGTCGAGCTCAATTCGCTTGCTCATCTTCCTCCGCCGCAATCAACTTGCTGACGACGACATCTTCGCCGCCGGTGATCGAGCGCTCGAATCCGCCGCATTTCGGACACGGTTCGAGCAGTTCGCGCGCCTCGTAGACGTTGCCGCATTCGCACTCAGCCTGCGCGGCCACCGGCTCGATGGTGAAGCCGGCGAGGTCGAGGTTGCACATCTGCGCCGCGTCGGGCAACACGAACGCGAGCGATTCGCAATTCACGCCCGAGAGCGCTCCGACCTCGACGATCATCTCCTCGATGCGCAGCCCGCCGGCGCGCTCCCGAACGCTCTCGCAAATGCTCTGCGCGACGCTCAGCTCGTGCACCCGCACACCTCCTGACCGTGATTATTGCGAAAACGGAGGCTCGGTGCAATAGACCACGCGGAGCGCAGGCCCGGGGCTTAAAATGCTTCCCCGGCGAGCCGAAGCTGTGGGTTTGGCTGGTGCGGGCGGAACGGGCGACCTAAACCGACGTAAGAATCTCCGGCACCCCGGGCGCGAAGAGGCCGCGCTCGCCCTCGAACCGCTTTTGTGCAAGCTTGCAATACTTCTTCGAGTTGTCGATCAGGACGAAGTGCCGCCCGAGGCGCCGCGCGACGACGCCCGTCGTCCCGCTCCCCGCGAACATGTCGAGCACGACGTTCCCCTTGTATGAGTAATACTTGATCAGCCGCTCGGGCAGCTTTTCGGGAAACGGGGCGGGATGCCCGGCCCGCTTCTTGCTCTCGGTCCCGAAGCTCCACACGCTGCGGGTCGCGTCCATGAACTCCACGTCGGTGATGTCGGAATCCTCTTTCGGCCCCTCGAGCTTCCACCGGCCCTTGCTGAAGACAATGATGTACTCGTGCCTCGGTACGATGTGCGGATTCGAGCAGCTCTTCCAGCTTCCCCACGCGCAGTGCTTGGCCGCGCTGTTCTTGTTCCAGATGATCGTGCCGCGGTAGAGCATCTCCAGTTCGACAAGCTGCCGGATGAAGGCGCTGTACGTCGGCTCGGTGATGTTCTGGCGCTTGTTCTCGCCGATGTTGATGCAGATGCGGCCGCCGGAGACGAGCACGCGCTTCGCCGCCTCCCACACCCGCCCCATCCAGTCCAGGTATTCGCCGTAGTCGAGATCGTCGTCGTGGTTCGCGTATGGCTTGTCGAGATTGTACGGCGGCGACGTGATCATCAGGTGGACGGAGTTCGCCGGCAGCGCTTGGAGCGTCTCGAGCGCATCGCCGCAGATGATCGAGTCGAGCGGGAGTTTACCTTCTTCAGTCGCCACGTCGGCAGGTTACACGCCGCGCGCGGCCGCGTCAAGTGTAGGAATGGGGTGCCTTGCCAAAACCTCAAGACACAAGATACAAACAATATCCAAGTTACAATACACAAGTCCCAATCCGCTCGGGATCCCAGAGGGTTGCGCGTAGGAGAATTGGTGCTTGGAGTTTGAGATCTATTTGTCTCTTGTATCTTGAGTATTGGCGCTGTTCCGATCTTGTGTTGGTGCGGCGTAGCGAAGCTCCGTCGTTGACAACGCGGGCGGATGAACTATAATGGCGCGCGTTGGCGGGATATTGACAATCCGGGGGCATAGCTCAGTTGGGAGAGCGTATGGCTGGCAGCCATAAGGTCAGGGGTTCGAGTCCCCTTGCCTCCACCACGCAAGCACTTGACGGCGCATAGCTCCCCTCGCTCAAAAACGCACGCCGCGGCACACCTCCTCCCCTGAAGAAAACCACGCAACTGCCCGGGGCCTGTTCCTTCAGTTGCATTCCAATTGCAGATCGCCCCTTCTTTTCGGAGCGACCTCCGGTCACATGCCCCGACGAACAGGTCGACGCGCTCGGACACAGTTAAGACTATTCTTGAATGGAATCCTGGCTGTCGTCTCGCCATTCCTCCAGAGAAACTAAGCATTTGCTTCGATCAGAACCGTAAGGGGATTGTGGGGATAGGCGGGGGCGAAAAAAGTTCTTACCCCAGGTTTTGAATGGAAGTCCGCGACTTATGATTCGCGGCTCGCACGAAATCCGAAAATCGACCCCGGCAGCACGAAAACAAAAAGGGCGGCCTTGCGAAGATGCGAGTTCGCTGCGGCCTTGCCCTCGTCGTGATGCTCGCGACCGCGCTGGGACGCGTGAAGGAGAAGCGGAGGGACCTGGCCCGGAGCCTCGAGCGAGCCGCCTGACGTTTCGGGCGCGGCGAAAAAGTGGCAGTCCGCAATCGGGGTGGAAGTCAGCAATCGGGGCGGAAGAGGAGACTCCGCCTTCGCGGAGCCGTTCCGAGCCCACATCGCCCTGTCGGCCCGTACGCGTCCCCCGAACACGGAAAAGCCGACGACGAGCACGACGACGAGGACGAGAACGAGTCCCTCGAACACCCGCGCAAGGCCACAACGCAAATGGCTTGGCCGAGGCACAAGCTTGCCCGGCCGCCCGAATGCTCCTATAATCGCCGCTGCAACGTTCGCGCGGTTCGTGGCAGGAGGAACGATGAGCGAAGTGAGAGTGAGAATCGCGCCCAGCCCGACGGGCGACCCGCACGTCGGCACGGCCTACATCGCCCTGTTCGACATGGCGTTCGCGAGGCACGAAGGCGGCAAGTTCGTCCTGCGCATCGAGGATACCGACCGCGAGCGCTCGACGAAGGAATCGGAAGAGGCGATCTTCCGCGCGCTGCGCTGGGTCGGTATCGAATACGACGAAGGCCCCGACCTCGGCGGACCGTACGGCCCCTATCGGCAGTCGGAGCGGAGCGGGATCTACAAGGAGCACGCGCAGCAACTCATCGACAGCGGGCACGCCTACTATTGCTTCTGCCCCCCCGAGCGGCTGAAAGCGATGCGCGACGAGATGCAGCGGAAAAAGCAACCGCCGATGTACGACGGCCGCTGCCGCGATTTGCCGAAGGACGAGGTCGAGCGGCGCCTTGCTGCCGGCGGGAAAGCCGTCATCCGGCTCAAGGTCCCCACGGAGGGCGAGACGAGGTACGTTGACCTCGTCCGCAAGAAGGGCGAGCCCGTAGTCTTCCAGAACAGCGTGATCGACGACCAAGTCCTTGTGAAGTCCGACGGCTTCCCGACGTACCACCTCGCGAACGTCGTCGACGATCACCTGATGGGCATCACCCACGTGATCCGCGCCGAAGAGTGGGTCAACTCGACGCCGAAGCACGTCATGCTCTACAAGGCGTTCGGCTGGGAACTGCCGCAGTTCGCGCACATGCCGCTCCTGCGAAACAAGGACAAGTCGAAGATCAGCAAGCGGAAGAACCCGACCTCGCTCGACTGGTACCGCGAGCAAGGGTTCCTGCCCGAGGCGATGCTGAACTTCCTTGCGCTGATGGGCTTCTCGACCGAAGAGGGCAAAGAGATCTTCGACCTCGACACGATGATCCGCAAGTTTTCGTGGGACCGCGTCAGCACGAGCGCGCCGATATTCGACCTCACCAAGCTCGAATGGCTGAACGGGATGTACATCCGCAGCCTCAGCGTCGAGGAACTGACCGAGCGCCTGCGGCCGTTCGCGGCGGAGGGAACGCTCGACGGGCCGCACGCGCTCAAAATGGTCGAGATCATCCAAGAGCGGATGAAGACCCTCTCCGAGTTCGACAAGTGGACGTGGTTCTTCTTCACCGACGATCTCCCGTACGAGCCCGAGCTGCTCGTCGCGAACAAGATGACACCCGAGACAACAACCGATGCTCTGAAGGCGAGCATCGACGCATTTGGCGCGCTCGATGACTGGGCGACGGAGCCGCTGGAGGCGTTGGGGCGCCGGCTTTGCGAACAGCTTGGGCTGAAGGTCAACCAGCTTTTCATGACGCTGCGGGTCGCGATCACGGGCAGCGCCCAATCGCCGCCGCTCTTCGAGTCCATGCAAATCCTCGGCAAGGAGCGGTGCACCGCGAGGTTGGAAGATGCCCTGGCAAGGCTTGCTGGAGGGGAACGATGAAGAAGATATGGCTTCTGCCGCTGTTGCCCGGCTTGCTTGTTCTGGCTGCGGTCGCGTTCGTCGCGGTGTTGCTGCTGGTGAAGGTGTTGTGGGCGTGGACGATTCCGGATCTTTTCCCCGGCGCTGTGGAACAAGGCCTTGTGGCCGGAACGATATCGTGGTACACGGCCTTGAAAGTGGCGATTTTCGCGGCCGTTGTCGCTGGCCTGGCGGGGGCAAGGGCGCACAAGAAGTAGCGGAGCGGACAAGAAACTGCGGGCCGAACTCATCTTCCAATTGACAAGCTGCGAGAAAGCGCTAGAATGTGGCCAATGCCGGGTCCTTCGGAAAGGAAGCGAACATGGATGCGAGCGCATCGAGGCTGATGTCGCATGTGCAGAACGGCGTCACCATCGTCCACTTCACCGAGGCGAAGGTGGTCGATCAGCGGAACATTAACCTGATCGGCTCGGAGTTGACGAAGATGGCCGAAAGCGGCGGCGTATCCAAGATGCTCATCAACATGGAGAACGTGCGCTATCTCTCAAGCGCCATGCTGGGCAAGCTCATTTCGCTTCACAAGGCCTTGCGGACGAACAAGGCCACCCTGAAGCTTTGCAGCATTACGCCGCCGATTTACGAGGTCTTCGAGATCACACGCCTCGACAAGGTGTTTGACATTTACAGTTCCGAGGGCGAAGCGCTGGAAGCGTTCCGCCTCGGGGGATGATGCCGGTCGATGCGCCCTTAGCTCAATTGGCAGAGCATCTGACTCTTAATCAGAGGGCTCCAGGTTCGAGTCCTGGAGGGCGTACCAGTAACCCAATGGGCGGCAGTCAGTTATGGCTGGGTGATGCTCAGGCGGAACACCTCGCCGCTTACGTGAATGTAGCGTTCCGTCGTCTTGACGCTCGCGTGGCCCATCATTTCCTTGAGGACGGGCACGGCCACACGCTGGGCCCATATGCTGCCAAGACAATGGCGTAGGTCACGCACCCGAATCCGCTTGATGTCGGCCTGCTTAATGATCCGCTGAAATGCTGTCCCAACGAGCTTAGGCGACGGCAGGTGTCCGAATTGATCGGCAAGTAGATAGTTTTACTGTCCGATTTTCTACTAAAGGTTCGTAAGTCATTATGTCGATAACTCTTCCAGAGGGAGCGGCACCGA
>JBDREM010000230.1:0-3250 GCA_043819695.1 Planctomycetota bacterium | reverse complement strand
GAGCCATTTGCGATGTGCGTGTCGAGGGCATCCTGCCCTCGCGTGTCGCGGCCATCTTGGCCGCGATGAGGTCGTTTTCGAGGCCGGGACGGCCTCGAGACACGAAGGCGAGACGCCTTCGACACACTGGGGAGCCACAACGCAAATGGCTTCGCAATCGTTCCAAAGGCTCTGCCTTCTCTGTTGAGGTTAGTCGGACCGTAGCACGCCCATCTTGGGCGTGCACACCACGAGCAGGATGCTCGTGGGACTCACGGGCGGGACGCCCGTGCTACGCCGGCACCGTTCGTGTTATTCTGAGCATCAGCGACGAACCTCCTCTGCAAAGGTGCGCCATCCATTATCAGTGCATACCTCAATGGCACTAACATAAGGGGCTCGGCCCGTGTCGCAGAGCTTCGGTCGTAATCGTAATCTTACTCCTAATCCTAATCGCCATTTCCTAACTCCCGCTGCCGAGTAGGATTACGATTATGATTAGGATTAGGACAAGGAAGCCGTCGGGCCGCGCGTTCTCTCTGGCGGCCGATGATCGGGCTTAAGTTAGTGCCATTGGGTGCATACCTCAATAATGCTCACAAGAGAGAGCGTTCACTTCAACCGGTCGATCATCTCCTGAAGCGGCCGGACGGGCTTGCCGGCCTGCTTGTCCTCGATCCACTGCTTCGCAGGGCCGAAGCCCCTCCGGCCCATGAGGCCGTAGGCGAGGACCTTGCCGGCCTCGACGCCCGGCTGATTGAACGCGTCGATGCCGTAAAGCTGGCCGGCGATGGCCGTCTTGACCTCGAGCATGTGGAAAAGCTGGCCGAGCGCGTAAGGCGTCACCGCCGGGAGCGTGATCGTGTAGTTCGGGCGGCCGGCGTCGGTCAGTGCGAGCGTCGTGCCGATCCGTTCGTACTCGATGAGCTGGTTGAACGTGTGGCCGCCGATGTAGCTGAGCGCCTCGACGTTCGGATATCCGGCGGGGATTTCGAGCTCGCCGTCGAACCTCTCGACTTTGAGAAAACAGAAGACCTTGTCGTTCGGCCCCTCGCGGTAGAGCTGTACCTGCGAGTGCTGGTCGGTCACGCCGAGCGCCTTCACCGGCGTCGGGCCGGCGTCGACGCTCTTGCCGAGACTCTCGGCCCAGAGCTGGCGGTACCAGTCGGCCACGTCGCGGAGCGCGCTCGAATACGGCATCATCACCGAGAGATGGTGGCCCTTCTTGTCGAGGATGTACTCGACGGCCGCGGCCATGTACGCGTCGTTCTCTTCGAGCGACGCCGACGCGCACCGCCTCTTGTCGGCGTCCTCGGCGCCGGCGAGCAGCTCGTCGATGTCGATTCCGCAGACCGCCGCGGGCAGCAGTCCGACCGGCGAGAGCACGCTGAAGCGTCCGCCAACGCCGTCGGGCACTTCGAGCGACGCGAGGCATTCGGCGTCGGCGATCGGGCGCAGCGAGCCGCCCTTCTCATCGGTAATGGCGACCACGTTGTCCTTCATCCGCCCGCCCAGCAGCGAGCGAACAAGGAGCAACTGCGACATCGTCTCGACGGTCGCGCCCGACTTCGAGATCACGATGAAGAGCGTGCGCCGCGGGTCCAGCACGTCGAGCAGCCCCGTCAGGTGATCGGGGTCGACGTTGTCCTCGACGTATAGCCGCGGCGTCCCGCGCTGTTCCGCCGGCCGCTCATTATATAGCGGATGACATAGAGCGGTCCGGACGGCGATCGCGCCGAGCGCCGACCCGCCGATCCCGAGCACCACGGCGGCGTCGAACCTGCCCGCAACCATCGCGGCAACGTCCTTCACGCGCCGGATGCTCTCCGCGCGGTACGGCAGATCGAAGAACGCAACCTCGCCCGACTCGCGCATCGCCGCGAGCGCCGCGTGCCCGCCGGGCAGCCTCTGCGCAACGCCGGCAAGTTCCCCGGGCTCGACGCCGTGCTCCGCTCCCACGGCCTCGGCCATTGCGTTGGTGAAGTCAAAACTGATTTCTTTCGCCGCCATCGCCTAACTCCTTGAAAAGCTGGGACGATCCTAATACAATACCATTCGGCGCCCGGGTGGCTCAGTGGTAGAGCACGGCTTTCGTAAAGCTGAGGTCGTCGGTTCGAATCCGACCCCGGGCTCCATCATTTCTTATCGACCTCCTTCCGCAGGAAGCTCGCCGTCGTCGTCACGATAATGCACTCCGCAAAAGATGCTTCGGAGTATATCAGGCCGCCGAAATCGGTCAAGGCGCAATCACCCGGAACGGGTGCCAGGCACCCATTAAAATCAGAAGTGCTGTAGTGTCAGGCAGTTGTGGCTGCGGAAATGATTTGCGGCCGTGCGAGGGCGGTGTGAACGGCGATTCGTGCGATGAAAAGGGCGGACGCGCTGACTGGCACCCGTCCGCCCTTCGTGTCTGACATTCGCTGTCGCGTTAGGTCCTCCGCCTGCGAATCAGGCGAAGGCCGCCGGCGAGCGCGAGCAGGCTGATGGCGGCCGGCTCGGGAACCGGCTCGGCGCCGACGGGATCGCCAACCTTACCGTTCGCAATGACGACGGCGTCGACCTCGAAATTGGCATCGTTGTTCGGATCGCCATCGTCGGCCACGCTGAACCGAACGTAGCCGACCTGCGTGAGGCCGGTCGGCGACAGGTCGAGCCATGTCCCGCCGCCGGAGCCATCGAGTACGCCGAGCACGCCGGCGAAGTTCAGCCCGTCGAACGCCGACAGGCCGCCCGCGGGATCGAACGGCTTGCCGAAATCGGCCACCTGCGGGCCGGCGGGCGGGTCAACGTTGTACGCGGTCGCGTTGGCGTAATAGTTGGCGGGCATGTTGAAGGTCACCGCGCCGAGACTGACCCAGTCGGCGCCGTTCGCGCTGACCTCGACGGTCGCCGGATCGTCGCCGAACACCTGAGCGGGGTTCCCGCACTGACCGGTCGGCCACGCGATGTCCAGGAGCCCGACGTTCGTGATCACACCGATGTCCAACCCCGGGCCAACCACCACGTAGTTATCCAACTTAAGCGTCAAGTGGCCGCCCTCGCCGACGGAGACGATCTGCGCGATCTGACTGCCGGGGGTGAACGGGCTCATCAGGTTCGTGCCGAACATGTCAATAATCACGTTCGTCGGTTCTCCCAGCGCCGAATTGGGGTCGTCAAAGGAAGCGCTCGTGAACCAGTCCTCGGCGGGCGTTGTCCCCGAATCGTAGGAGACGACTGAGCCGGCGAACTGTCCGGCGAACGTGGCGGCCGAGATGCCGAGAATGATGCC
>JBDREM010000229.1:0-3039 GCA_043819695.1 Planctomycetota bacterium | reverse complement strand
TGGAAGGTCCTGAGCCACGAGGCCACGCCGGAGAACGAGCGCGAGAGCGCGAGCCGCCGCCTGGACGAACTCAAGTCCAAGTGGAACTTCACGGACGATGAAATCAACCCGCCGCAGGAGACGCTCGAGCCCGACGATCCGATCCCGCCCGGCCTCACGTTCGACGAGGTGCTGACCTACGTCGGAATGACGAGACAGCAGTTCAGCGGGTTTGTCGGCGAGCTTGCCGCCAAGGGCATGAACGCCCTGATCCAGAAACTGACGAGGGGAAGATGACCAGGAAGAAAACACGGCCAGGGCCGAAGAGGACGGCAGCGACGCTGCGAGCCCCGGAAGCGACAGGCGACGGCAAGTTCGTCTCGTGCCGGTTCGATCGGGAGCAGGGCGAGGCCATAGACGACGAGTCGGCGCGCATGGGCGTCACGGCCTCGAAGGTCATTCGCGACGCCGTGGCGATCGCCATGGCATTCCGCGAGGGGACCCTGGTGCTCGGCGTGCTTCCGGGCGGCGTGGCGTGCTTCATGCCCAGAAAGGACGTGTGACGTGGCCGCGAAGACCATGGAAGACTACCACCCGGACCAGCGCAAGCTCGCCAAGCGCGCCCGCACCCTGATGCTACAGGTATCTGCCGACCTCGGCACGAAGCTGGCGCCGCGGATCGTCAAACCCGGCGAGAACCCGCACTCCCCGCAGGCCATCCTCGGCCGCGGCGAGATGGCGATGTCCGCGTGGAGAAACGCTATCAGATCGGCGATCACGGCAACCATCGAAGGCGTCAAGGTCGAGAGTCCGCTCGCACACGCGATGGTCTGCGCCATGGTCCTCGGCGAGATGTGCGCCGTGGCCGACCATGTCGGCGAGGAAGTCCCCGCCGACGTCGAGGAAACCATGTCCGACGTGTTCGAGGGCGGGTACATCCTCGGCCGTTTGGCCATGTCAGGCGCCATCGAGAACGGGAACGTGACCGTGGAACGCAAGGATGACGGGACGACCGAGATCAAGGTGAAAGGGCCCGGGAAGATCATTCATTGAGCTGCATGATCGTGCAGCAACGGTGCCCGCCGGCGCCAAAAACCGAGAGGGGAAATCATGTCTTCGAAAAAGCACGCATTCGAGTCCAGCCGCGGAACGCTGTTCCTGATCGACCCGAGCGACCTCGTCTTGATCGACGACAAGTCCGATCCGAGGTACGACCCGCGCGCCGAGCTGCCCGTCAACGAGGGCCTCGTTGCCAACATCATGTACCACATGCAGGGCGTCCTCGAGCCGGTCATCATCGGCAAGGACGGCGACAGCGCCGTGGTCCTCGACGGCCGCCAGCGCGACAAGGCCGCCCGGGAGGCGAACCGGCGGCTGGTCGAGCAGGGCGCCGAGCCGCTCAAGGTGCCGTGCGTCTACCGCCGCGGCAGCGACGACGACGCCTTCGCGGTCATGGCCTCGGCGAACGCCCACCGGGCCGAGGATTCGCCGCTGGAGCTCGCCGAGAAGGCCCAGCGGTACATCAACATGGGCCACACAGAGGACGAGGCCGCCGTGCTGTGGGGCGTGACCAGAGCCGCGGTGCGCCACTGGCTGTCGCTGCTCGACCTGGCCCCGGCCGTCCGCCGGGCCGTGGACGCCGGCACGATCTCGGCCTCGGCCGCCGCCCCGCTGGCCAAGCTGCCGCGCGAGGAGCAGAAAGCAGCGCTGGACGGCCTGGTCGCCACCGGAAAGAAGCCGAAGCGGAAGGACACGGAGCGGATCGTCGTCAAGGCGAAGCCGGCCGACAAGGATAAGCCCAAGTTGCGCCACCGCAGCGAGATCGAGCAGATGCTCGCCGCCTACAAGGACCGGAGGGAGATCGCCGATACGCTGCGATGGGTGCTCGGCCTGGCGGACGGAGTGGAGGGATGACGGACTCCGCCGACAAGGTCGTTTCGCTCGACGCCGACGAACGTCGGATGCGCGAGACGCTCCAGGGGTTACTCGACAACCTCCCGGAGCGGCTGCTGATAGCCGTCATGAGAGCAGACGACAATCTGTCGTTTTACAAGCTCGCCAGGACCAACCCGCGCATGACGACCGCGTCGGACGTCGGTGCCGCCACGCTGCTACAGATGCAGGTCCTAGAATTCTTCTACAGCAGCACGGAATGGACGGACGAATAGAGGAAAAAGTCCGATGAGTGACGGCATCAGGGATTTGATCGAAGAGCAGTACGAAAACCGGGCGAGAAGGCAAGGGCTCCTTCCGGATGAGGCGTACTGCGCCATCGCCGAGGCCAACAACCGAATCCGCACGCTGGAACGGGAGCGTGACGAGGCGCGGGCCGAGGTTGCTCGGGTTCGCGACCAGAGAGACGAAGCGTGGTCGGATTTATCCGACGCCGAGGCCGAGGTGGAGCGGCTGCGGGTGGAGAGCGCCGAGGCATTCGCCACATACATTCAGCAACACAAGGGCATGATCGAGCATCTGCTGCTGGTAGACGGGGAATTATCAGGGACTAGCCTTCAGTCAGCTTTCCAGACGCTCGACGACTTCCGCGCCGCCCTCGCGGAGAAGGACCCCCTGAAAGAGGCGGTCGAAACCATGAAGTTGCCCGGCCCGGTCGAGCCGGTGAATCTCGGACCGCTGGAGACGTTCCCGCCCAAGGGAGAGAAGGACTAGTCATGTACGACGCCAAAGTGACGCTGAAGGACGGCACCATCCTCACCGGCCCCCTGTGGACCTGGAGGCCGCAGTATGGTTGGTTCGCACTGGTGGACGGCCCGCCCATCGCACTGGACGACGTGGAATCCTTGAAAGTTGATGAAGAACGCCTCGGGCCGATCGGAGATATGGTGATATACGACGACTGGCTGGCTCGGGCGGTAGATGAGGGGTGGGAGCCCGGTTCCTACTCAGACGGCAACTTGTTGCTGCTTCTTTCTTGGAAGATATCGGGCATCGAATACCGACGCCAGATAGAGCGACTCAACGGACTGCGCGAGGAGGAGTTTCTGGCCCTGCCTACTCCATCCATCGGCCGCACCGGCTACCTCGCCCGAGAGAACTGGGGCA
>JBDREM010000228.1:0-7534 GCA_043819695.1 Planctomycetota bacterium | reverse complement strand
CAATACGTGTGTCCCTTGCCGTCCTTTTTCCGGTGCAGCTTCTTCAGAAACATGTGCCGTGACCCTGTCAGTTCACATTCAAGCATGGCACATGTTTGCGGGGCTGACAACCAGGTAGGTCGTGACTACATGGCCAGTTCGACCGGAGACCACCACGAGAAGCCGTCTCGACGCTGATCCTCCGCGAAACTCCCCGAAAATCGCTCGAAAATTCTCACAACTGTTGAACTTGGGGTGCAGTCAGAGCGTGTGAAAAAATCGTTTTCGCCGCGAAAAAGCTCCGTAAGTCCAGTGTTTGCGTGGGAAAAACGCCTCGTTCGCGGCGTTGCGGCGATTAATTCACACGCTCTCAGTGGCCAGTGAGTCAGTGAGTCTGAGTCAGTGTGTCTGTCACACTGAGGGCGCATATCGGCTGTGCAGGCAATTGGTTACGAACGTCGGTGTGAAAGTGGCGTGACGAGGGAGCACGGATATTAGGGGCAGCGGCGCTGTTGAAAAACATGTAAGAAGCCGCCGACTTACAAAGTCGGCCTACAGGAACGAACGAGAACGGCGACAAATCGGGCACTTCGTGCCCAAAGCAAATGCGGCGGGCCGCCAATCGTCGTGCGGGAAATCGCCGGCACCGTCACGATCACCGGCCCGGACGCCGGCAAGCTGACGGCCGTCGCGCTCGGCTTCAACGGCCGCCCGAGCAAGACGCTCGCTCGCCCGAAGAGCGCGACGCTCCCGATCAAGCTGCTCGCCGATTGCCTTTACTACGTGATCGAGAAGTGACGCCGGCTCAATCGCACCGGTTGCAGCCGATGGCCCGACGACGGATGCATCTCTGCTCTGTTCTGCGGCGCACTTCGGTCAGAATCACTTGCGCCCCAAGACCAACACCCGGTAATCTCTTGGCGCACCCCGTACGTATCGGCTCTGCGGCCAATGGCACTAACTTAAGCCCGATCATCCGCCGCCAGAGAGAACGGGCGGCCCGACGGCTTCTTTGTCCTAATCATAATCCTAATCCTACTCGGCAGCGGCACTTACGAAACAGCGATTAGGATTAGGAGTAAGATTACGATTACGACCGGAGCTCTGCGACACGGGTCGAGCCCCTTATGTTAGTGCCATTCGGCTCTGCGGCTCTTTTTGTTTGACATGCCCGCTGCGCGTGGTTATAATCCGCGATTCGTGAATCTATGCTGTAGGCATCACAGGTGAACTGATGGCAACGAAGAGCTTTATGGCCAACGCGGCGACGGTCGATCCCAAATGGCATCTGGTCGATGCCGAGGGCCAGATCCTCGGGCGCCTGGCCACCAAGATCGCGACGATCCTCATAGGCAAGCACACGCCGGCCTACACGCCGCACGTCGACACCGGCGATTTCGTGGTCGTGGTGAACGCCGAGAAGTTCGTGGTCACCGGCCGCAAGATGCAGGACAAGATATACTACCGGGCGTCGGGTTATCCGGGCGGGCTGAAGGAGACGCCGCTCGAAGAGCTCCTGAAAGAGAAGCCGGCCGAAGCCCTGAGCCTCGCCGTCAAGCGGATGCTGCCAAAAACAAAGCTCGGCCGGCAGATGTTCAGCAAGCTCAAGGTCTACGCGGGGCCCGACCATCCGCACGCGGCGCAGAAGCCCGAGCCGCTGAAGCTGTAGTCCCTCCGGAGAAAAGATGTGGCACAGAGCCCCGTTTATCTCGGTACCGGACGCCGGAAGTCGTCGGTCGCACGCGTCCGGCTCGTCCGCGGCACCGGCAACGTGAAGGTCAATGGGGCCGACGCGGCGGAGTATTTCCCGCACAAGCGCGCCCTCCAGATCGCGGTCGCACCGCTCGAGCTGACCGAGATGGCCGCGAAGTATGACGTGAGCGCGCGCTGCAACGGCGGCGGGTTCACCGGGCAAGCCGGAGCGCTCAGGCTCGGCATAGCCCGCGCGCTGCTCAAGGCCGACCAGTCACTCGAAGCCAGACTCCGGGACGAACACCTGCTTACGCGCGATCCGCGCGAGAAAGAGCGCAAGAAGTACGGCCAGAAGGGCGCGCGCGCCGGCTTCCAGTTCTCGAAGCGCTAGGTGGTTTCGGACAACCCAGTGATCGATCTCCGCAGCGATACCGTCACCCGGCCCGGCCCCGCCATGCGAAAAGCGATGGCCGAGGCCGAGGTGGGCGACGACGTCTTCCGCGACGACCCCACCGTCATCCGGCTCGAAGAGAAGGCGGCGAAGCTCCTCGCGAAGGAGGCCGCTCTCTTCGTCCCGTCGGGCACGATGGCGAACGTCGTGGCGATCCGGACACAGACCCATCACGGCGACGAGGTGATCTGCGAGCAGAGCTCGCACATCGTGCAGCACGAGGTCGCCGCTCACGCGGCGCTCTCGGGCGTGCAGCTCCGGATGCTCCCGGCCAGGCGGGGCCTGCTCTCGCCCGAGCAGGTCGCCGCGGCGATCAGACCGCCTAACATCCATCACCCGGTCAGCCGACTCGTCGAGATCGAGAACACGCACAACTGGGGCGGCGGCGCGGTCTACCCCGTCGAGCAGGCCGCCGAGATCGCCCGAATCGCGCACGAGGGCGGCGCCCGCTTGCACATCGACGGCGCCCGCCTGCTGAACGCGTGCGCCGCCGCGGGGGTGCCGCCGTCAGCTTACACGCAACACGCCGACTCGTGTTCGCTGTGTCTGTCGAAAGGCCTGGGCGCGCCGATCGGCTCGGTGCTCGCCGGCGGCCGCTCGTTCGTCGAGCAGGCGCGCCGCTGCCGAAAGATGCTCGGCGGCGGCATGCGGCAGGTGGGCATCATCGCCGCGGCGGGCATCTACGCCCTCGACCACAACGTCGAGCGCCTGGCCGAAGACCACGCGAACGCGAAACTCCTCGCCGGGGCGCTTGCCGAACTGCCCGGCGTCGAGATCGATCCCGCCGACGTCGAGACGAATCTCGTTATCTTCGACGTGACCCGCCCGGGGCTCACGGCCGGGCAACTGGCCGGTGCAATGAAGGAGCGGGGGGTGTTGTTCATCGGGATCGGCCCGCAGCGGTGCCGAATGGTCACCCACCTCGACGTGTCGCGCGGGCAGACCGAAGAGGCCATCTCGCAGCTCCGCGACTTCCTCACGAGCTGAGCCCGGGGGCGGTTCGCGAGCCGCCGCTGCATGAGCAGCTTTCTCTCTCGTTATGGTGAATCAGGCGCCTCGGGAGCAGGCGGAGGAGCGGCCAGCCGGTCGAGCCGCGAGATAACCTCGCTCAGGCTGAGCCGCGCGTTCCGCGACAACGCGCACGACCGCAGCACGATGTCCTCGAGCGCGGGCGGCACGGCGGAGTTGTGGTCGCGAATCGACGTCTCGAATGTCTCCATCTGAAAATCCATGATGCCGGCGGCGCTGCCGCCGACGGTCGGCCTGATGGTGCGCCCGGTGAGCGCCCAGAACATCGTCGCGCCAAGGCCGAACACGTCGGTCCGCTCGTCGACGCCCGCTCCTACGAGCTGCTCGGGCGCCATGTAATGCGGGCTGCCGACGACCTGAGCCGCGTGCCCGTGCCGCTTGCACGCGAGGCCGAGGTCGAGCAATTGCACCTTCCCGTCATCGGCCACGATGATGTGGTGCGGCTTCATGTCGGCGTGGATCACGTTGTTCTGATGCATGAACCGCAGGATGTCGGCGGCCTGGCGGTAGATGCTGACGATCTCCGCGATCGAGTAGTCGTGGCCTTTCCGCAGGTTCTTGCCCGCGGCGAAATCCATCACGAGGTGAATGCCCGTGGTGCGCGCGAAGAAGTCGCGCTCGATATGCAGCCGGTGCATTCGGGGAATGCCGACGTGCCCGCCGGCGAGGTTCGTCAGGCGGTGGCCGAGCCGCCATTCGTTCCGCACCTGCGATACGTACACCTTGACCATCTTGGCGATGTTGCCGCCGAACTCGGGCGACGGGGCGTGCTCCTGAATCCCGACCACGATGTTGCGCGTCACGCTCTTGACCGCGAGGCGCTCGCCCGTGCGGTCGTCCCGAGCCTCGAACACCACGCTGCCGGCCCCGTTCCCAACCTGCCGCAGAATGGCCAGCCCCGGTACGCTCGGTGTGATGCCGTTCGGTTCAGGATTTGGCGTCATCTTACTGGCCTTCGGACGCTAAGGTTCATCGGCCCCCTCTGCCTGCCGCTCGCGTCACTTGGCGCGGCAGCTCGCGCCAAGCGGCACGAGGCACAGCATCGTGACCGGCTCCGGCCCGGTGTTCTTGAAGCAGTGCGTCTCGCCGGGCGGCATGAAGATCACGTCGCCCGGGCCGAACTCGCTCTCGCCGCCGGCGCTCACGACCACGCCCGTGCCGCCGAGGATGAAGACCTCGTGTTCCCATTCGTGCTCGTGGAGCGGCGTGGCGCCGCCGGGCTGAATCTCGAAGTGGCGCATCGCGAAGTTCGGCGCGCCGCAATTCTCGTCGATGAGCCAGCGGATCCTGACGCCCGCCGCGGGCGCGGGCACGTCCGACGCCGCCGCGTCGCTGAAATGCTGCTTCTTCATGTTCCCGGCCCCTCGCCCAGCTTGTTCTTCATCTCCGTTATCTTCGCGTCCAGCTCGGTCAGGACCTTATTGATGCGGGCGACCGGTTTGTCGAACGCGGCATCACCGGCGGCCCTCGCGGCCGAATCGAGCCTGGCACGCACGGCGTCGGCCGCCGCGGCCAGCGCGTTCAACTCCTTTGTCACATCGCCGAGCCGCCCGACGTCCTTCGCGGCCGGCATCTTCGCGCTCAGCGAGCCGATCTTCTTCTCCAGCTTGTCCACCGGCTCGTTCAGCGCGCCGGTCTTGGCCGCGGCCGCTTCGATCTTCGCCTTCAGCGCGTCGATGGCGGCCGACAGCTTCTCGATCTCCTTCGGCAGCTCTTTCAGGCGGTCGAGCCCGTTGATCGCCTCCCGCAACTTGTCGAGCTCCTTCGCGGCCCCGCGCAGCTTCGCCAGGTCTTCCGTGACCGCGCTCAGCCCCTTGCGGAGGCGCAGCAGCTCGGCCTCCGAGTTCTCGATCTGCCTGATCTGCTTCTCGACGTCGCCCCGCACGGCCTTCCTCAGGGAGTAATTCGCGATCAACTGAAAGGCGGTGAACGCGAGAAGCACGACGAGCACGACGATGACCGTCTTGAAATTGTTCATTCTTTTCCCAGCCACAATGACGGAATCGGCGGCCGCCGCTGCAGCGGCGGCCATTGCCGCAACGTCCAAGCCCGGCCGGGCACATTATACCCGGGCGCGTTCATTCGCTCAACCTTCTTTGCCTGCTCGTCCGGAACAGCGGCTGATGGCCTCAGCCCCAGTGCGCCCGGATTCCCGGCGCATCTCGGCGAGGGATCGCCAGCGGCTGCTCCTGCCAGCGCCCGCCGCAGACCTTCAACCCATCACCAGGGGTTGGAGGCGGACATCTTCCATGCTTCCAGTTGACGTACCGTGGCGCCGCCTCCACGGCTGAACAGCATCACTCCCACGCTGTCGCTCCGCGCAGGATAAATTCTCTGCGTGACGCACTGCCGGCTGTTCGCAAAAATCTCCAGCGTCGAACGGTCGAGGAATATCCTCAATTTCAGCCGCTCGTCCGCGGCCAGCTCGAACGGCGCCACCTGGACGCGCACGTCTTCTCTTCCATCGACGATCGGGGTATCGGAGAAGAACGACATATACGGATGGGGGAACGGCCGGGCTACGTCTTTGCTGAGAGTGGAGCGTGTGGTGTCCACTTTCAAAGACTTCCCTGCGGCATCGAACACAATGGAGGTCTGTCCTTCGCCGTTCGGCGAACACCGCACCTTCACTCCGAACTCATTCGCGCAGGCCAGGTCTGCCTCGAGCGACAACCCCAGGCAATCGCCGGTCACATCTTTCAGCACCAGATCGGAATCGGCGGCGATCTTCAGCTTCTCGTGCCGGCGGTGATCGTACCGAAGCGTCTCCAACTCCTCGGCGGGTTCTATCAACATGGTGCCGTCTTTCGCCAAAGACAACACGCGCGGCATGGTGTAGACTCTGGACCAGCCGCTGAGCAATGCCGCCGTCCGTGTCCGCTGGTCGGCCACCCAGGCCCAGAAGATGCGCCGGCCCTTTGCGTCCAACAGGGTCTCCTGGGCAAAGCAGGACCCGCCCGGCTAGTTCATCCGGGCATGCCGCTCCGGGTAGAACTTCTCGTTCTCGTAGCGGCCGATGTAGTACTGGGTCCACCGGCTGTGACTGATGAACACCAGCACGTGCTTGTTGCCCGGAGGGAAGAAGTCGGGACAGGAACAGTCCTCCTCGGCACCTGTCCAGCGCCGGTCTGACTTGTAGAAGGGATGCAGATATTCCCAATGAACCATATCGCGGGATCGGAAGAGATAGCCGATGTCGCCGTCCGTCTTCGGCAACGCACCCGGGAGGTTGCCGCTCAGAGAATAGTGGAAGTCCCCGTCCACCCAGCCGCATGAATCCCATACACGGTAGTTCTGGTACTGAGGATCTCCCTCCTTGGGAATGGGAATCACCGGGTTTGCCGGATGTTTCGTCCAATGGATGAGTCCGTCATCGTGGCTTGTGGCAATGCAGGTGCCGGCGCCGACTCCGTGATACATCAGGGTAGGAACGCCGTTCTTGTTCACCAATGATCCGCCGGCGAACACATGCTGTCCCGGATCGGCAGGGTGCACCCCAAGCGCCTCCCGGTGGTAGGTCCAGTGCACCAGGTCGGCGCTGGACACGTGGCCCCAGAAGCCGACTCCCTCCGGAAAATAAGGGTAGAAGATGTGGTATCTCCCCTTCCAGTAGATGCATCCCTGGGGATCGAACGCACGGCAGTAGTCCTCCGGCCCCATAAGATGATACTTGGGACGATGGGCATCCTGCTGGTACTTCTCCCGCAGTTCTCGTGCGCTCTTGATCAGCTTGCCGACGTGCTCGATCTCTTGCGCTGCCTTCTGTGCGTCATTCTGATCGTCACCATCCCTTCTGATTGCGCGTTCCTGATCCCTTAGCGCTCTTCAGGGGCCACTCTCCGACCGTGATGATTACATCGGCAAAGTGACGGGTCTTGCCTATGACTTGCGCATTGACCTCATCACTGCCAGTGAACCAGATGACCGCCTCTTCCAGAGCCTTGCCGAATTCAGGGGACATCATATCTAGTTGCCCCTCCGCCAAGCGGATCACGCGGCCCGCCTCGCACGCAGCCCTGCGAGTAGATTCTATCACGCCCACCCGTCGCGGTCGAGTGTCCTGTATTGTATGGCCTCGGCGACGTGGTCGGTCCTGATGCCGGCGGAGCCGTCCACCACACGCTCGACGCCAGCGATCCGACGACGGACTCGCCCCGGTATGCCGGCCCCGTCAGAAGGACAGGCGTTTCTCACCGTGCCTCACCGTGCCTGCCTCACCGTGCCTGGCACGGTGAGAAGTTATGAGATACGATGAGAGCGCTCGGCGCACGGCCGACACCGCTCGACGCAGATTTCGCAGATGCGGAGAGTTCGTGTGGCGGTTGAAAAAGGTGCAGGAAATCGCCGACTTACAAAGTCGGCCTACAGGAACAACCGTTTCGC
>JBDREM010000227.1:0-9590 GCA_043819695.1 Planctomycetota bacterium | reverse complement strand
ACCGAAGGAGCGACGCTCGAAAAATGCAGGGAGATGCTTTACGACGCCCTGCGCGAGATGATCGCAGCCTATCGACAGCAGGACAAGGAGATCCCTATCGGCAGCGCGCTGCTGGAACAGATGCCTGTCGAGATATGAGATGACGGTCAAGCGCCGTGAGTTGGTGAGGTACTTCGAGCACAACGGCTTTCGTCTGCTTCGGCAAGGAGGCAATCACGCCATCTACACGAATGACGAGAAGACGATACCGATCAAGAGGCATCGTGTGATCGACCGGATAACGGCCAACGAGCTGTGCAAACAAGCCGGACTGAAGCCGAAGTTCTGATGTGCGGCACGCAACTTGGCGGAGAGGTTTTCGCTTCCTGATGGCCTCACGGAGCAAGTCGAGAAAAGCGCCCATTCAACAAGTGATGAAAAGGAGCACCGCCTGTGAAGTACGACGTTAAAGACCTGTCGATGGCGAAGGCCGGCCAGTTGAGGATCGAGTGGGCCGAGCAGGAGATGCCCGTCCTGCGGCTCATCCGCCGGCGGTTCGCGAAGCAGAAGCCGCTGCGCGGCGTCACGCTCGCCGCCTGCCTGCACGTGACAACCGAGACCGCGAACCTCGCCATCACGCTGAAGACCGGCGGCGCGAACGTGCAGCTCTGCGCCTCGAACCCGCTCAGCACGCAGGACGACGTCGCCGCCGCACTCGTCAAAAACCACAAGATCTCCACGTTCGCCATCAAGGGCGAGAACAACAAGGTCTACTACGATCACATCCATGCCTGCCTCGACGAGCATCCTCAGATCACGATGGACGACGGCGCCGACCTCGTCTCGACGCTCCACTCGAAACGCCGCAGCCAGATCCCCGAAATCTTCGCCGGCACCGAAGAGACCACCACCGGCGTCATCCGCCTGAAAGCAATGGCCGCCCACGGCGTCCTCGCCTTCCCCGTCATCGCCGTCAACGACGCCGGCACAAAGCACTTCTTCGACAACCGCTACGGCACCGGCCAGAGCACGCTCGACGGCATCATCCGCGGCACGAACATCCTCTTCGCCGGCAAGAACGTCGTCATCTGCGGCTACGGCTGGTGCGGCCGCGGCTTCGCCATGCGGGCCGGCGGACTCGGCGCGCACGTCATCATTGTCGAAGTGGACCCGCTCCGCGCACTCGAAGCCGTAATGGACGGCTATCGCGCGATGCCCATCGCCGACGCCGCGAAGATCGGCGACATCTTCTGCACGCTCACCGGCGACTGCCACGTCATTCGCGGCGAGCACTTCAAGGTGATGAAAGACGGCGCCATCGTCGCCAACTCCGGACACTTCGACATCGAGATCGACAAGAAGGCCCTCGCCGACCTCGCCAAGTCGAAGCGCACCGTCCGCCCGCTCGTCGACCAGTTCACGCTGAAAAACGGCCGCCGCATCACGCTACTCGCCGAGGGCCGGCTCGTCAACCTCGCCCTCGCCGAGGGGCACCCGGCGTCGGTGATGGACATGAGCTTCGCCAACCAGGCGCTCGCCGCCGAGTACGTGAAGAAAACGCACAAGAAGCTCGAGAAAAAGGTCTATCCCGTGCCGAAGGACATCGACGAGAAGATCGCCGCTCTGAAGCTCAAGTCGATGGGCGTCCGGATCGACAAGCTCACGCCCGAGCAGGAGGAGTACCTCGCGAGCTGGCAGATCGGGACGTGACGGAGCCGGGTCCCGCGTAATCGTGCCAAAGTGTGTGTGGTAACGCTTGGCTCGTTCGATCTGCAATGTAGGGGCACGGCCTGCCGTGCCCTCGTCGTGTTATCGTTGTGCGTGGGCACGGCCTGCCGTGCCCCTACACAGACCACACGTTCTTCGGAACGATCACGGGCCCGCTCATTCCTTGATTCACTCGCCTAGGCGGGTTATAATCACGCCCGGCAACATGAGTTCTTCCGGGGCGAAACTGCATGCGCTTTACGAAATACGGCACGCGCGAGTTGGCGATCTACGGGACGGTCGCCGGCGTGGTGATGATTGCTGCCATCGTGCTGTCGTTTTCTTATGCGTCGCGTGCGGACGTCGCCGCCTTGATCTCGCTGCCGTTCATCCTGACGTTCATCTGGGTGCTGTCGTTCTTTCGCGACCCGAAGCGCGTGGTCCCGCGCGGCGAGCACCGCCTCGTCGCGCCCGCCGACGGCATGATCTTCGACATCGCCGACGTCGATGAGCCCGACTTCATCGGCGAGGAGTGCACGCGGATCGGGATATTTCTTTCCATCTTCGACTGCCACATCAACCGCGTGCCGTGCTCCGGCACGGTCGAGACGATCCGCTACAAGAGGGGCGCGTTCCACAGCGCCCTGAAGGCGAAACAGTGCTCCAGGCGGAACGAGTCGAACTTCATCGGTATCTCGAACGCGGCCGGCACGGGCGCGAAGGTGGCCGTGAAGCAGATCGCGGGCCAGATCGCGCGCCGCATCGTGTGCGACCTCGAAGAATGCGCAGAGGTCGAGCGCGGCCAGCAGTTCGGCATGATCAAGTTCGGCTCGCGGACCGAACTCTTCATCCCGAAGTCGGCGAACTTCACGCTCAAGGTCAAGCTCGGCGCCGCCGTCTGCGCCGGCCGGACCGTGATCGGGACGCTCGAACCGCCGCTCATGGAGATCGATGAAGGGGAGACCGAATGAACGACAAGCAACCCTCCACCGGCGACGCGGCCGGCCCGGAGAGACGCAGGAGCATCGGCAGGGTCGGCGTGCTGCCCAGCCTCGTCACCCTCGGCAACCTCATCTGCGGGTTCGCCGCCATCGGGCTCGCCACGGTCGCACAGATCCGACCGGTGAAGATGGCAACTCTCCTCAAGGACGTGGACCCGTTCACCATCGCCGGTGTCCTGATCTTCAGCGCGATGATCTTCGACGCACTCGACGGCAAGATCGCGCGGATGGCGAACCTCACGAGCGAGTTCGGCGCTCAGCTCGATTCGCTTTGCGACATCGTAAGCTTCGGGGTCGCGCCGGCCTACCTCGTGTTTCTCGAGGCCGTCAGCAAGGACCTCTTCCAGCACTCGAGGTATGCGTGGGTCTGCGCCGTCCTCTACATAATCTGCGCCGCCCTGCGGCTCGCGCGGTTCAACGTCGAGACCGAGCCCGACGAAGAGTCCCACCGATACTTCCGCGGCCTGCCGACGCCCGCGGCCGCGGGCGTCATTGCCGGCCTCGCCCTGCTCGACGCCAGCGGCCAGGTGCCCGGCCACTGGGCCGCGAAGGTAATGCCGTTCGTCACGATCGTCATGAGCGGCCTGATGGTCTCGCGCGTCAAGTACATCCATCTCGTCAACGCGCTCTTCCGCCACAAGAAACCCTTCACGTACCTCGTGTTGCTCGTCTTCCTGATGCTCGTCGTATTGGCGTTCGCCAAGTACACCGAAGCCATTCTTCTCGCTGGCTTCGCCGGGTACATGCTCAGTGGGCCGGCCGCGCTCGCCTGGAGCGTGCTTACCCGGCGCGCGCAGAAGCACGACGCCCGCTCCTGAACCAAGCCGTCCGCCGCCGCCGCGCGGCGCCCGTGACGCGGCCCGATTTCCTGCTATAATAACGGCTCGGGAGAAGCGCGACAGGAAGGATCGCATGCGGCGGCGACGTTCACAAGCAGCGGTGGCGGCTCTCGTTTTGTGTGCGCTCGCCGGGGTGGGCCGGCCGGCGCCGGCCGCCGAGACGCGCACGCCGGCCGACGCGCTCTTCGACGCGCTCGGCGCGGCGCTGCCACCCGTCGAGCCGGTCTGGCCGCAGCAAGAGCCGGCGGCCGAGGGCCGGCAACACCCGCTCGACCAGGACCTCCGCGACCTGCTTGACCCGATCATCAAGGCCGAGCAATTCGCCGCCAAGGGACAGGTGCTGAAGGCCGCGGCCAAGTTCCAGGACGCCCTCGACCGGCCCGGCCGCGACATGCTGCTGCACGTCGGCGGCGGCGCATACGTGCCCGCCTGGCGGTACTGCACCGCGCGCCTCCTGACCGGCCCCGGCCCGATGCTGGCCGCGTACCGGGGCTCATACGAGCCTGCCGCGCGAAAGGCGTTCGCCGCCGCGCAGGCCGCCCGCGAGGCCGACGCCCTCCGCCAGGTCGTCCGCCGTTACGGCGCGACCGAATCCGCGTCGAACGCTCTGGAAGCGCTCGCGTGCCTCCAGCTCGAACGGGGCCGCGCCCTCGCGGCATCGCAAACATTATATATGCGGCTTGCTATAGGACCCCGGCCGGCCCGGGTCGAGCCGCAGGTCCTCGCGAAGCTCGCTCTCGCACTGGCGCGCGCCCGCCGCGACGGCACACTGATGGAATTGGCCGCGGCCGTGGAAGCGCATTGTCCGAAGGCGAGCGCCGAAGTCGACGGCAGGATCGTCGGACTTTCACGGTTTGTCCGCTCGCTCCTTCCCGCTTCGCCGAGAGCTCGGCCGGAAGGAAGCAAGGGGCCATCCGTCCGGCCGGCCGCGCTGCTTTGGCAGGTGCCGCTGCGCGCGGGGCCGGAGCCGTCGGCGGCTGTTCGCAGCGTCCGCCGGCGCGGGCCGCAAGAACACCTTGCCCTGGCGCTGGCGGCGCCCGGCGCGGCCCTCCATGACGGCGTGCTCTATTGTCAGGCGTTCGACGTGCTGAAGGCCATCGACCCAAGGACGGGCCGTGTCCTGTGGAATGTCCCGCTCGGCGCAGTGGTGCCCTCGCCCTCGAGCCTCAGACTGAATCAGCCGCCGGCACCGTCGCGCGGCGGCGGGACCGTGACGCCGGCGGTCCATGCGGGTCCGAATGCCGCGGCCGTGGTCGTCTCGTTCGCAACGGCGCACATCGAGACCGATGAGGTCCGCACGCGGCGCTCGATCCGCACGGGCCGCATCGACGCGCTCCCATCGCCGCGCTCGAAACCGGGCGCGACAACGCTGTGGTCGGTCAGCACCCGGGCAGGACGCGCCGAGGACTCGCTCCGGCTCGTATGCAGCCCGGCCGCGGCCAACGGCATCGTCTGTATCGGCGCGAGGCGCTCGCGGAACGAGAGCGAAGCGTTCCTCATGGGATACGATGCTGCCACGGGGCGCGGGCTCTGGCGGACACACGTCGCCTCCGCGGACTGGATCGATCCCGCTGCCGTGCAAGACCTGTGGACCGACGGCTCTCGGCCGGCCGTGCACGACGGGCTCGCCTACTACTGCACCGACCTCGGAACGATCGCCGCCGCCGATCTCGGCGACGGCTCCCTCGTCTGGCTGCACCAATACCAACGCAAGACCCCGGTCGTCTGCAACCTGAAGACCATCGGCGGCCACACGACGGCAATCACGGCGCCGCCCAACCGGCCCATTGCCGCCGGCGGCACGATCTTCGCGCTCCCGGCCGACTCGCAGCACGTGCTCGCCCTCGACGCGGCGACCGGGGCCGTCAAGTGGCGACGTGAGCGCGACGACGGCGACGCGGCCGCGCTACACCTGCTCGCCGCCGACAAGAAGCGTGTATACTTGTCGGGCTCGGCCGTTCTGTGCCTCGACGCGCAGACCGGCGCCCTGCTCTGGCGGTCGGTCTTGCTCGACTCCTTTCCGGCCGGCCGCGGCCTCGTGACGAGCGACCGCGTGATGGTCCCCATCGAAGGCAGCATCGCGATGATCGAGATCCGCGCCACCGGCCGCCTGGCCGAGCCGGCCCGGTGGGCGAAGTGGCGGCGGGACCGCGTCGGCTCGGGCAACCTGATGCTGCTCGACGGCCGGCTCCTGGTCGCACGCGATGATTCGCTCAGCGTGTTCGCCGGCGACGACTGGGGCGCGGTCCTTCACGAGCGCATCGCCCGCGAGCCGCGCGAGCCGGGGCATCACGTCGAGCTCGGCGTCCTGCTCGCAAGCCTTCGCAAGTGGGCGGAGGCCGTGGCGGCGTTCGAGAAGGCGCGCGTGCTGCAAGTCGCCCGCGAAAAGACGGCGGTGGAGACAGAGGAACTGCTGGCCGAGGCGTATCGCAACTTCGCCACCGACCTCGAACGGAACGGCCAGTGGCCCGAGGCGACACGAGTTCTCAGCAAGGCCCTCGCCTTGGAGAACAAGGCGATATCGCGCGCCGCCCTGCTGCTGCTGCGGAAAGCGAGGGCGCTCGAGAAGTCGGACGACGTCCCAGGTGCGCTGCGCGTGTTGCACGACGTGCTGGCGCGGCTCCCCGATGCGGCCGTTCGGGTGCCCGACGGCCTCTTCCCGAAGATGGCCGGACTGACCGCGCGGGCCGGCGTGCTCGCGGCGGCGCGCGTCGCGGAGATCGTGAAACGGCTCGGCCCACAGGTCTACGGCGAGTCCGAAGCCGCCGCTTCGGCTGCGGTCAAGGTCATCGGCGCCCTCCCCGACCGCGCGGCCGCCGAGGCGCAGCTTCGGAAGCTCGCCGCGAAATGGCCGAACAGCTCGGTGGCCGCGTCTCTCGGGCTGGCCGAAGCGCGAAAGGCCGTCAACGAAAAGCGGTTCGCCGCGGCGTCGGGCGAGCTTCTCGCCATCGAGCGGCTCTGCCACAAGTACGACACCGAGGCGGTCAAGGCGGTGCGTGCCGAACTGGCCGCGGCGAAGGCGCGCCAGAGCCGCCGTCCCTCGCCGGCGAAGCCGCGCCGCTTGCCACGCGTTCTCTGGCGGACGCCGCTGCCCGGCACGCGCTCGTACAAGGAGTCGGCCGCCGGCCTCGCCGCGGCGGCAGCCGGGCAATACACCGGCGAGCATCTGCTCTTCACGGACGGCAAGTCCCTCAGGGCGTACAACCTTCTCGACGGCAAGCCGGCGTGGGACACGGGGACGGGCTGGCTGGGCGTGCGCTATCACGATCCGACGACCGTGCCGCCCGGTATGCCGAGGGCCGCGCTCGAATTCCTGCAAGTTCTCCCCGGCCACCCCGCCAAAAAGGCGGGGGCGAAGGACGGCGACCTGCTCCTCTCGTTCGACGGCCATCCGATCCGGCAGAAGAACGATCTGATTCAGCTCTGCGGCACGACGCCGCCCGGCAAGAAGGTGGAGCTTGAAGTGCTGCGCTCGCGCCGCCGGATTACGCTCAGCGTTGTCGTCGGCCGGCGCCCGGCCGGTTCGGGACCGTCCGGCTGGTCGCTCACGGCCACGCCTCACGAGTACATTCGCGTCGTCGGCGTCGAGGGCGAACACATCATCGCCGACGTCGACCTGGCGCTGCTGTGGATCAGCCGAATGACCGGCCGCGTCGAGCGCCGGACGATCATCGCACCGTATCCCGACAGCATGGCATCGCTGAGGCTGCTCAGCTATTACTCGGCGGCTCAGCGCGCATACGAGAGAGTCATCAAGCGTGGCATCCGGCCGGCGATGGGCGAGGGAGTGATCGCGGCGCCGACGCCGGGCGGGACGATCGAGTGCTTCGACATGTCGGGCCGGCGGCGGTGGTACGTCGATCTGGCGGCGTCGGATCCGAGCAGCGCGAAGCAAGGGCTCACCCCGGCCGTCCTGAAGCTCGTCGTGCGAAACGGCGCCGTGGCTGCGATCACGGCCGGCGCCGGACGCTCGGCCGACGGCGGCGTGCAGGGAACAACGCCGCGCCTGCTCGTGCTCGACGCGTCCCCCGGCCTGACGCTGTTGAGCAAGGAGCTGCCGCGGACGCGCAGCCCCGAAAAATGCGAACTCCTTGCGGCGGGGCCGAATCTGGTCCTGGCGCTTCCCCCCCCCGCCAACGCCGAAGCAGGGACGCTCGTGTGCTACGAGCCGAGGACAGGCAAGGAAGTCTGGAAGACCGGCGGGCGAGACGGGCCGGCGGGCGGGAGCTTCGACATGATCATGCCGGCCGGGGACAAGATCGTTGCGGCCGTCGGCCGGACGCAGATCGTCGCGGTCGCACAGGCCAACGGCAACATCGCATGGCGGGTGAACACCGGCGGCCCAGTGCGCCGGCTGATCGCCGCGGAAGGCAAGCTCTTCGTCGCGTACGACGAGCAGGCGGGCGCCCGCGCCGCCTCCTGTGCCGTCGTCTGCGTCGGGACGAACGACGGGAAGGTCCTGTGGGACAAGGTCCTCATGCGCGGAATGCACCTCCAGCCCACGGACCCGATACCGTTCGCCGCGGTGTCCGCCGGGCGGCTTGTTCTCGTTCAACATCTCATGACCGAGCGCGGCCAATATCTCGGCCAGCCTCGGATCGCCGTCATCCGGACGAGCGACGGCGCCCTGCACGGAATGATTGGCATGGGCGGCGACGGCCGATATAATGTTCATGGCGGCAAATGGGCGCTTGTTGGGCGCCTCGAGGACGGAGTGATAGGCCTCATAACCGAAGCGGGCTTGATCGGCCTCTCATTCGAAAAAGAATAACTGACGGTGGGGCTGTTGAAAGAGGTGCAGGAAACCGCCGACTTGCAAAGTCGGCCTGCAGGAACGACCGTTTCGCGGCGTTCTGGGGCGCTCCTTGTAGGCTGCTCTGTGAGCGGGCGGGCTCTTTCAACAGCCCCACGGTTACCCGGCTCCCGGCCCTCGTAAGCCGGCCGCTCAGCAGGAACGGAGCCGGTCACAGCACGAAGTGCACAGGAGGACTGACGGCATGGGAGTGGACGAAGAGGTGAGGACATCGGCCCCCGGCGTGACAGGAGTCTCGCAAAGCGACATGGAGATCGTCCGCCGGTTCCAGGAAAGTTTCCAGAAGATTCGGGGCGAGCTGCACAAGGTGATCGTCGGGCAGGACAGTGTGATCGAGGAGCTCCTGATCGCCATCTTCTCACGCGGCCACTGCCTGCTCGTCGGCGTGCCCGGGCTGGCGAAGACGCTGATGGTCAGCACGCTGGCCGACGCCCTCTCGCTCACGTTCAACCGCATTCAGTTCACGCCCGACCTGATGCCGAGCGACATCACGGGCACGGAGGTCATCCAGCAGGACCAGGCGACGGGCGACCGGCACTTCAAGTTCCTGCCCGGGCCGATCTTCGCCAACGTGATTCTGGCGGACGAGATCAACCGCACGCCGCCGAAGACACAGGCCGCGCTGCTCGAGGCGATGCAGGAGCGGCAGGTGACCGTCGGCGGCACGAAGAACCCCCTCTCCGAGCCGTTCTTCGTGCTCGCCACGCAGAACCCCATCGAGCAGGAAGGGACGTATCCGCTGCCCGAGGCGCAGCTCGACCGGTTCATGTTCGAGATACTCGTCGACTATCCGGAGGAAGACGAGGAGTACGAAATCCTGCGCGTCACCACGGCCGAGGTCCCGGACAAGGTGGACGAGATTCTGACCGGCGACGACATCCGGCGGCTGCAGGAGATCGTCCGCCGCGTGCCCATCGCCGAGCACGTCATCCGCTACGCGATGGAGATCGTTCGGAAGACACGCGTTCAGAAAGGTCAGGCGCCCGATTTCGTCAAGGAATGGATCACGTGGGGCGCGGGCCCGCGTGCCGGGCAGTACCTCATCCTCGGCGGCAAGGCGCGGGCCATTCTGAGCGGGCGCTATCACGTCTCGTGCGAAGACATCCAGTCCGTCGCGCATCCCGTCCTGCGCCACCGGATCATCACGAACTTCAACGCCGAGGCCGAGGGCATCAAGCCCGACCACATCGTCGACAGGCTGCTCGAGGACACGCCGAGCGACGAGAGCGCCCTCGCCCGCGACGGCCGGCT
>JBDREM010000226.1:0-3913 GCA_043819695.1 Planctomycetota bacterium | reverse complement strand
AGATCCCAACCCGGTTGGGCCATCCGAGGTGGCTCGAAACATTGAGACTTGATCAGCCATGTAGTCACGACTTTTGATCTATTTTGCCTCCAAACGGCGAATGGAGCCATTCTAACTCGCCAACTGTTGAACTTGGGTTAGGGGTGACGGGTAGCTTGGCGATGAGGCCGCAGGTCATCTTTCTGAGTTCAGTGAGCTTGTCGCCGAGACCGGCAACTTCCTCGTCGCTTATGTATTCAAGGTCGCGGGCGACGATCAATTGTGTGTCGAGTTCTGCAAGGGACCCCAGCGTAATGTGCAAGAACTGCCGGAACTCCTTTCGGTGTTGCCGTGCGTGGCCTTCCGCGATGTTCGACGGGATCGACACCGCGGCTCTGCGCATCTGGTCCGTCAATCCGAACCGTTCGTCGCTCGGGAAACGCTTTGTGGCAAGATAGATATCCTTAACGAATGCGATGCCCTTCTGCCACACCAGTAGGTCTCTGTAATCCCTGACCGCCTTCCCACCCATCACACCCCTCCTATGGCTCTTGTCCCATGCCCTGACCCCTGACCCCTGTTCCCTGACCCCTGTCCCCTGCCTACTCCCCCTGGTAAAGGCGCTCCGCAATGCGTTCGGCGAAGCCGGCCTCGCGGACGCGCGCGGCCGCGGCATCGATGTCGTACTCGACCCGTATGTGCTCGACGACGTGCTCGTCCGGCGAGTACCGCGCGTAGCACGCCCGCGGGTCCCGGTCGCGAGGCTGGCCGACCGCGCCGACGTTCACGATGTAACAGAAATCCGCGCGGTCGAGCTCGACGCGCTTCGAGCGATCGACCTCCGGCTGCCCCATGCACACACGGCTGCCGGCCATCTCGAGCAGGTTCTTTCGCGCGATCCGCCACACAACGGGCAGGTGCGTGTGGCCGACGAAGCACAGCCAGACGCCGTCCATTTCGTGCGACTCGAAAACCTTCCGCGCGATCTTCGATTCGCGGACGTATTCGCAAAGCTGGTCGCGCGGCGAGCCGTGCACGCTGATCGTCCCCGGCTCGATCTCGAGCGTTTCGACCAGCCGCTCGCGAAGAAACTCGACGGCCTCGCCCGAGAGGTGTTCGAGCGTCCAGTTTATCGAGTCGCGCGCCGTCGTCCGCACCGGCACAAACCGCCGCTCCGCGATCTTGAAGTATTCCTCGATGACGGCCGCCTCATTCTGGAGGCCGGCCGCGCGGAGCATGGTGATGTCATCGTCGTTGGTGAGGTCGACGAACTGATAGCGCCCGAGCGCCGCGGCATCGTGGCTGCCCAGGTTGTAGCGGATGCTGTATCGCTCCTCGATCGAGCGCAGCAGCTCGATGACCTCGTTCGACGCGGGGCAGTAGCCGATGAGGTCGCCGAGGCAGACGATCTCGTCGGGGGCCGGGCCGGCCTCGATGTCGGCGGCGACGGCCTCGAGCGCGTCGATGTTGCCGTGAACGTCGGAGATGAGAACAAGTCCGCCCATGCCGGCTCCTACTCGATCTTCAGTTTCAGCGTCTTGATCTCGAACGGCGCAAACTCGAGCTTGAGCGTGCAATCCTTCGGCTTGATCGGACGGCCGGCGGCGTTGCGTTCGAGCAGGTCGCATTCGACGGCCGACTTCACCGGGAGCGGCGTGATCAGCTTGGCTCGGGCGCGCCCGCCGTGCGCTTCGTACAGCCGCACGATGAGAGCGTCTTCGCTTTCCGCCTTCTTCACCGTGTCGAGCATGACCGCCGGCGAATCGACCTCGAAGAACGAGCACGACGCCGGCAGCTTCGGCCCGCGGCGCTTCGCCGCGGCGCCTTCGGCGAACGTATGGCGGAGCGGGACGTTGAACTCGTATCCCTGCCGCACGGTCTCCGCGTCGATGTGGCTGCCGGCGTGCGGCACGACCGCATACCGAAACGCGTGGCGGCCCATGTCCGCCGTCGCGTCGGGCTCCTTCGGCGCACGCAGCAGCGTCAGCCGCATCGTGTTGCCGTGGATATCGCAGCCGTACCTGCAGTCGTTCAGCAGGCTCACGCCGTAGGCCGATTCAGACAGGTCGGCCCACTTGTGCCCGCAGACCTCGAACTTCGCCGCGTCCCACGTGGTGTTCATGTGCGTCGGCCGGCGGATGCTGCCGAACTGGATCTCGTACGTCGCCTCCATCGCGCGGACGTCGACCGGGAACGCGACCTTCAGCGCCTTATGAGACTCGTGCCAGTCGGCCTCGGTCTCGAAGTCGACGCGCGCCTTGCCGGCCCACAGGACGATCCGCTGCGTGAGCGAAGATTCGCCGAAACGGCGCCGCACCTCGACCGCCGCCCGCACCGGCCCCCTCTCGACCACCTCGATCGAATCCGGACCGGGCAGCTTGACCCGGTCTTTGCGCTCGTGGTAATCGATCTCCCAAGCGTCAAACTCGAACGGCCAATCATGATAGAGCTGAAGCTCGTTCCCCGGCCCGCCGCGCAGCGCCTCGCGCCGCTCGACCTTGTCGTAGAGCGAGGTCAGCTCGCCGTTGCCGTTCAAGCGGACCCGCAGAAACTCATTCTCCAAGAGCTTTTCGGTCACCTTGAGCGCGGGGCCGTCGGCCCGCTTCGTCCCCGGGACGAGACGGTAGACTTCGTAGCCCATCGCGGGCACGTCGTTCGCCTGGAATAGCATCTCGCCGCCCGGCACCTTCTGCGACGGGGCCGCCTCGCCGGCCGCGTTGAGCACCGTCGCGCTCCGCATTCCGTCGGGCAGCGGAACCTGCACCGCCGCCGACCGCGGCCACGCCAGCGGGTTCCACACGATCACCGGCACGCCCTCGCCGCCGGTGTCGACGTGCTTAGCGATCGAACTCGCGGATTCCCGGGCGAGCGACGTGCTGGCGAACAGCGCCTCGCCGTGATGCTCCGCCGCGAGTTCATAGACCTCACGGATCGACGAGCCCGGCAGGACGTCGTGAAACTGGTTCAGAAGCACGAGCTTCCAGCACTTGTTGATCGTCTCGTGGTCGTACTTTCCGCCGGCGACGGCGTTGACGGCGCTGAAGAACTCCGCGTCGCGCAGGGCGAGTTCGCACCGCCGGTTCAGCGTCTTCGCCTTCGCCTGCGTGGTGAGGGTGCCGCGGTGGAATTCGAGGTAAAGCTCGCCCATCCACCGGGGCAGGTCGCCGGCCTCGTCGCGGAGCGCGTGGAAGAAATCGCGGATGAACCCCATCCGGCACCGCGGGAGCCCTTCAAAGTCCTTCGCGCGGCGGGCGTTCTCGATCATCCAGGCCGTCGGCCCGCCGCCGCCGTCGCCGTAGCCGAACTGGACCAGCGCCTGCTTGCTGCGGTCCTTCTCGTTATAGTTTGTCTCCGCTCGGATGAGCTCGGCCGGATCGTTCGTTGTCACGTAGCTCTCGCCGGGCAGGAAATGGGCCAGGACCTCGCTGCCGTCTATGCCTTCCCAGTAGAACGAGTTGTACGGGAACTTGTTGGTGTCGTTCCAGCTCAGCTTCTGCGTGGTGAAGAAGTCGATGCCGCCCTTTTTCAGGATCTGCGGCAGCGCGGCGGAGTAGCCGAACACGTCGGGCAGCACGAGCACGTCGACGTCGGTCCCGAACTCATCCCGCGCGAACTGCTTCCCGAACATGACCTGGCGGACGAGCGATTCGCCGGACGGCACGTTCGTGTCGGCCTCGACGTACATCCCGGTCGACACTTCCCACTTGCGCGCCCTCGCCGCCTTCTTGATGCGTGCGTAGAGCTTCGGGTAGCGGTCGCGCGTGAACTCGTACAGCGCGGCCTGCGTCTGCGTGAAGCGGAAGTCCGGGAACCTGTCCATATACGAGACGACGCTCGAGAACGTCCGGGCGCACTTGCGAATCGTCTCGGCGAGCGGCCACAGCCAGACGACGTCGATGTGCGCGTGCCCGCTCAGGACGACGTTGACCGCCGA
>JBDREM010000225.1:0-3048 GCA_043819695.1 Planctomycetota bacterium | reverse complement strand
TGCCGACGCACCCGCATATCCCGCGGGCCGAGAGACAGCTCATCCACGGCGATATGAGCCGCGCGCGTGCCGAGATCGCGCTTGGTGTCTCGCAGGCACTTCGCGGCGTTGCGGCGCCTGAGATGGTCGTGGGACACGAGGCGAATTTGCCTTCCTCGTAAAACTTCCTCGCGGAGATCGTGAGATCCTGATAGTAGGAGGCCTCGGCCATCATGTAGGTCAAGCCGTACGTCTTGACGGCGTCGAGCAGGCGCTCGGCCTCGTCAATTGATCCGGCGAACGCGGGCACCGCGCAGATCACGTGCTTGCCGTGCTTCATTGCCTCGATCGTGTGGTCGACGTGCGCCGGAGCTTCGGTGAACAGGGCGACGGCGTCGACGGTCTTGTCCTCGACGAGTTCCTCGAGCGAATCATAGACGTTGTCGCACCCGTACGTCTCCTTAAGCTTCTGCCGGCTGGCGGCGTTCAGGTCGGCCACCGCCGTGACCGCGGACCCGGGATGCAGGTGCCACTGGAAGGAGGCTCCCATTTGCCCGCCGACGACGCCAATGCCCACCTTCTTCGCGGTTCCCATGATTCAGCTCCCCAACGTGGCACAGTCATCTGAAAGGCGCCTCTGCAGGCCGGCGCTCATCCGCCACGCACCGCACGCTGAACGGCCGCGGTGGCGATAATCAACCGGCCCGGCTTGCCGCACACGGCGAACGCAGACATCAACCCGTCGGGGCCCACAGCGAACTCGACCGTCCTCGCGGGCGGAGAGATGGTCCGGTCCGCAAAACGGGCCGCCTCTGCCGACTTGTCCACGTAAGCATAGTCCGGGACATCTTCGGGGCAGAGCATCAGGCCGGGGATCCACTGCGTCAGCCGGCCGGAGATCCCCAGTAGCGCGCCGACGAACTCGAACGGCGGCGCGCCACGCCCCTCGACGCTCACCATGCTCTTCGACGGAATGTACGACTCGTATGTTCCGTCCTCGTCAATCCAGTAAGAGATCGACGCGAGAGACCCCGGCTTGTTCGCTATTCTGACGACGCAGAAGGCCGGCGTGTAATCCACGTCGACCGTCATTGTCATGGCCGACTCCTCCCAGCGTTGCCACACCCGCCACGAGGAGCATAGAGCGAAAGGCCCGAATATGCTTGCTTGAGGTAGCCGAGGTCGCGCACGTGCTGCCCCTTCAGAACGACGCGCCGACGCGGCCGGTCACGCGCAGGACGGACTCCTGCCGGAAGCGCGCCTTGTACGCGTTGATGATATTGAAGATGTCGATGCGGCTCCTCGGCGTGTCGGGATGAATCAGGATCACGACCTTCGTTCTCTCCCTGATGAGCTTCTTGCTCTTGTCGAGGTACTGCCCGTTTGCGTGGACGATGGTCAGGCCGTCCTTGAACTTCGGCGTGATGTGCTCGTCGACGAACGTCTGCCACTCCGCCTCCGACACCGTCTTCCCGTCCGGCATCGACATGCCGAAGTACAGCTCCGTCCGCACAAGCTCCTTCAGGCCGGCCCGCCCGGTGACGATGTCCCTCGGCCCGCAGCCGGCCGCCAGACTCGCGACGATGAGACACGCGATTACGCCGAACGTTCGTCGTCTCATGTGACTTGACCCCGCTTCACGTAGGTTGTCAGTGATCACCGGTCACCGATTCCCGCGCCACGTCGTACACCTCCCGCAGGGGGATGTTCTTCTTGCGCGCGACGCGGGCGCAGGATTCGTACTCGGGCGAGATGTTAATGACCGCGCCGCCGAGCAGCCCGAGCTTGACGGTCACCTTCTCGCCGAACACCTCGGCCTCGACGAACCGGCGTGCGAGCTTCGTGCGGACCTCCTCGCGGCGCCGGATGCCGAGCGTCGTCGTCTCGCGAAAGATGATCTCCTCGAGCCGCGTCCGGTCGGCCGGCTTCGCGATCACGGAGAGCAGCACGCCGGGCCGCGACTTCTTCATCTGAATCGGCACGGCGAACACGTCGAGCGCGCCCGCGGCGAGCAGCGCCTCGGACGCGTAGCCGATGATCTCGCCCGACGCGTCGTCGATGTTCGCTTCAAGAATAACGACGACGTCGGCCGCGGTGTCGTCCTCCTTGCCGATAAGGACGCGGAGCACGTTGGGCCGTTCGCCGCGGTCGGCGCTGCCCGCGCCGACGCCGGTCTTCTCGAGCGTCATCGGCGGCGGCGGGCCGAACGAGCCGGCGAGCGCGGTCAGGATCGCGGCGCCCGTCGGCGTTGTCAGCTCGCCCTCGATGCCGGTGTACTCGACGGGGAACCCTTCGGCGAGCCGCGCCGTCGCCGGAGCCGGCACGGGCAGCGTGCCGTGTGCGCACTTGATCGTGCCGCTGCCGAACCGGAGCGGGCCGGAGACGATCTGCGTGATCCCGAGCCGCTCGATGCCGATTGCGGCGCCGACGATGTCGACGATCGAGTCGACCGCGCCGACCTCGTGGAAATGGATGTCTTCGACGGGCACGCCGTGGACGGCGGCCTCGGCCTCGGCGAGCCGCCGGAAGACGCGCCGCGCGTTCTCGCGCACGGCGTCGCTCAGGACAGACTCATCGAGCAGCGCGGTGACGTTCGCGAGCGTGCGGTGCGGGTGCCCGGCGTCGCGCTCGATGCTCACCTCGAACTTCGTCGCGCTGAGCCCGCACTTCTTCACGGCGCCGCAGCCGATGCGGTACCCCCTGAGCGCCAGCTTCGCGAGCTCGGCGCGCAGGTCGTCGATGGACAGGCCGGCGTCGAGAAGCGCTCCGACGATCATGTCGCCGCTCGCGCCGGAGAACGTGTCGAAATATGCGATCATGTTAGAGACAAGAACTTCCCGCAGATTGCACAGATTGGAAACAATCAGCGTTCATCCGTGCCTGTCCTGAGCGAATCCGACGGGGCCGCCTGCGGCAAATTCTCTTTCTTCTCCTCGTATAAAGAGTCGAGCCGTCCGAAGGGCTGCTCGACAACCTCATCGGCTCCTGCCGAAGGCAGGAGACACAACCACAGTGGTTGTGCGATTTACGAGACTCTTGCCTTGCTGACCTGTCGCGGCCATACTGGTG
>JBDREM010000224.1:0-3206 GCA_043819695.1 Planctomycetota bacterium | reverse complement strand
CTTCCGGCTGCGGGCGCTCTCGAACGTTGACGGAGAGGCCACGTGGGCGGCCATTGCCGAGCTGACCCCTCACTGCGAGGGCGTGAAGTTCGTGGGCGAGCCCTGGGCCCTGGCCTCGGGCGATCTCCGGCTGCCCAAGGTCATCGGGAGTCACATGGTCCTGCAGCGGGACGTCCCGCCGGTCATCTGGGGCTGGGCCGAAAAGGGCGAAGGGGTGACCGTAGCGCTGGACGGCAACAACAGGGCCGAGACCAAGGCCGACGACAAGGGCGCCTGGAAAGTCACGCTGAAGGCCGTCAAGGCCGACGGCAAGGCGCACAAGCTTGTCGTTACCGGGAAGGCCGGCGAGGGCAGCAAGATCGAGCTGGAAGACATTCTCATCGGCGACGTGTGGATCGGCTCCGGGCAGTCGAACATGGAGCTGCCTGTCGGGTCGGCCGAGACGGCCGGCCAGGCGATCAAGGAGGCCAACCACCCGAAGATCCGCCTCTTCCACGTGCCGAAGGTCCAGAACGGGGCCCCGGCCGGGGACGTCAACGCGACTTGGCGGGTATGCTCGCCACAGACCATCCCCGCGTTCTCGGCGGTTCTCTACTACTTCGGAAGGCGGCTTCACAAGGATCTCGACGTGCCGATGGGCCTCATCAACTCGTCATGGGGCGGCTCGGCCATCGAGCCGTGGACCATCGCCGGCGGCAAATCCGGCGGCATGTATAACGGCATGATCGCGCCGCTCGTGCCCTTCGCCATCCGCGGCGCCATTTGGTATCAGGGCGAGGCCAATGCTATTTACGGAAACGGTTTCGCGTACTTCGACAAGACGAAAGCCCTCATCGAGGGCTGGCGGGAAGCATGGGGGACGGACTTCCCGTTCTACTTCGTGCAGATTGCTCCGTGTTCGGGCTGGTACGGCCCCGGCCAGTTGCCGGCATTGTGGGAAGCCCAAGTCGCCAGCCTGAAGATTCCGAAAACGGGCATGGCGGTTACGACGGACATCGTACACGACATCGGCGATGTTCACCCGCGCAACAAGCGCGACGTCGGCAAGCGGCTGGCCCTCTGGGCTCTTGCGAAGACCTACGGCAAGAAAGACCTCGTCTACTCAGGCCCGCTCTACGAGTCGATGAAAGTGGAGGGCAACAAGGTCCGCCTCTTCTTTGCCCACACCGGCGGCGGGTTGAAGTCGCGCGACGGCAAGCCGCTCAGCGAGTTCCAGATCGCCGGCGCCGACGACAAGTTCGTTCCGGCCACGGCGACCATCGACGGCAAGACGGTAGTCGTCGAGTCAGACAAGGTCGCCTCGCCGACCCAGGCCCGGTTCGGCTGGCACAAGACGGCCAACCCGAACCTGGTCAACAAGGAAGGCCTGCCCGCTTCGCCTTTCCGGACGAACGGCTGGCGGGGCGGCACGGGCGAGTGACACCCGAAACCTGAAAACTGAAACCCGAGAAAGGGGAGAAAGACCATGAGTAGAGCAGTCGTTCTTTTGTCCGCCATCGCGTTGCTGGGCTTGTCGAACGCGACCGCCGCCGAGAAGAAGGCCGAGGCGGAAGGCGGCATCATCAAGCCGGTCTCGGCCGAAGTGCTGGCCGCGCTCAAGCAGGGCGACAACCTGCCTCAATCGAAAAGTTTCATGGCGCGCCGTCGCGCCGAGATCAAGTCCGACCGCTACTACCCGATCTACCACTACGCGAACAAGCCGAACCGCCTGCACGATCCGAACGGCTTCTGCGTCAAGGACGGCGTCTACCACCTCTTCTACCAGTCGCGTCCGTACTGGGGACACGCCTACAGCCGCGACATGGTCCACTGGCGGGACCTGCCGCAGGCGTTCGGCCCCTCCGACGGCGCGCAGGCCTGCTACAGCGGCGCGGTCCTGGTCGAGGAGGATCGTGCCATCGCCCTGTATCCCGCTCGCGGATTCGGCATGCGGGCGGCCGTTTCGACCGACCCGGCTCTGCTGCACTGGAGCAAGATCTCCCCGAAATCGCTCGGGTTCTCCTTCGGCGGGAACAAGAACTACTACGCCGACTCGTTCATCTGGAAGGAAGAGGACGGATACCACGCCCTCGTTACGGGCGGGAGGGAGTTGAAGGAGTTTCCCAACGCTCCCTTTCGGACCGCACCCCGGGTCTTCCGCTCCCAGGACCTGCTGAACTGGGAATACGTCGGCTGCCTGCTGCCCGAGAACGAGAAGCTGACCGAATACGGGGACGACCCGTCCTGCTCCTACTTCCTCCCAATCGGCAAGGATAAGCACATCCTCATCACCTTCTCGCATGCCCGCGGGCCGCAGTACATGCTCGGCGACTACGACAAGGAGAAGCACCTCTTCACGCCCTACGCCCGCTACCGGTTCAACCGGGCCGAAGGGGTCGGGAACGGCGTGGCCCACGCGCCCTCGGCAATCTCGGACGGCAAGGGCGGGGTCTACCTGATTCACAGCACCACGACGTCTCCCGGGCTCGGCCAGCAGATCATGACGCTGCCTATGCACCTGACGCTCGACAAGCTGAACCGCCTTCGCATCGAGCCCGTCGAGACGCTCAAGAGCGCGCGGAAGCAGGAAGGCCACGTCCGCATCGAGAACCGGGACCTCCCGGCGAACAAGGAGATCGTCTTCGACGAGATCAAGGGCGACGCGATGGAGATCTACGCGGTCGTTCAGCCCGGCAAGGGTTACGGCGCGATCCGGATCTGCGTGCTTCGGTCGCCCGACAAGCGCGAGTACGTCGCCGCGACCTACTACAGTGGCTGCGGCATGCGCGGCACCTCCCCCGTCCTCGCGAGGCAGGCGCCGAAGTACCGGTTCGGCGGATTCTGGAGCGACCACTTCGCGCTGGACACCACGCACTCCGCGGTCCGCGCCGACTGCAAGGTGCACCCCCCGGAGGTCACGACGCTGGACGTGGCCGACGACGAGCCGCTTCGGGTGCGCATATTCGTGGACCGGAGCGTCGTCGAGGTGTTCGTCCAGGAGAAGCGCTGGCTGATGATGCGCGTCTATCCCGCGCTTGCCGACAGCAAGGGCGTCTCCATCGAATCGATCGGCAACAACGCGAAGATTCTCTCACTCGACGCCTGGCAGATGAAGAACGTGTACGAGGAGTGAAGGGAAGAGGAGAACAACCGTCCCACGAGCACGGCAAGGCGGCCCGGTATCGCATCCCGGCCCTGGTCGTCTCGGGAATTAGGGACAGTCACCA
>JBDREM010000223.1:0-2009 GCA_043819695.1 Planctomycetota bacterium | reverse complement strand
CCAGCTGGGAAACCTGGTACGTGATGCTCCCCGTGTCGTCCTGCACGGTGAAACGCGCGTCCTGAAGCGCGTCTGAGGCCGGAGCCCACCAGATGCTCACGGGCAGCTCGACCGGACCGCTCCCGAGGCCGGCCGGAATCTTGAAGTGCCAGGTCGCAGTCGAGTCGGGCGTGGCCCCCGGGGAAATCGACCAGTAGTAATTCCTGGTCGAACTGCTGGGGGGGTACTCCGGATCGGCCGCGCTCGACACCGTCCACGACCCCGTCTTGGAGAAGTAGTTGTCCCCCGTTGTGTCCTTGTTATCCACGATGATAGACACGCCGCTCGCCACCTCGATGACTCCGGACTCGATAATGGACCCGCTGGCGAGCCAGCAGATCCCCTCTGTCTGCTGCGCGATTGCCGTGTTCCGCGCGTGCATCATCGCGCCCCTCACGATGTTCGCCGTGCTGTCCACGCTGTTCGCACTCATCATCGGCGCGATTGCCGGTATGCCGAGAAGCGTCAGAGTCACGATAATGGCGAGCGCAACCAGCAGCTCGACCAGCGTGAATGAAACAGCTCTTGCCCGGTCATGCGATCTCATCTCATTACACCTCAACGCCGGCCTGAAAAGGCGCCCGCAAAGCTGCCGGCCGTTCCAGCGGAACGGCCCCTCACGTCGTACCATGCCTCCTGCCACCCTAATTATAGGGTTCGCCTGCGCCCTTCAGCAACAGGGGCCGGCGGATTTTTTGGCCATGTCCAAACTGTAGTCAGAGCTTACGAGCAGACGGCGGCCGCGTTCACGCCGCTCGAGCTTGAGTCGGCGGCGGCCCGCGCGTACAATGCCCGCCGTGACGCCTGACAGAAGCCGCTTTCATCTCCCTGGGTTGAGATAAGACCGTGCCTGAGAACAACGCCATCAGCCCTTCGGACCTTCAGATTCTTCACGGCCTGGCGAGGCGCGTCGTCGAGATCGCCAACTCGCCCGAGAATCTGGAGCGCAAACGCCTCTGGTACAAACACGCCGCCTTCGACGGCGAGCGGCCGATGATCCTCGCCGAGCACGGCGGCGTGCCCGACATGGTACCCGCGTCGGCGATCAAGTGCGAGGGCGACCGGGCACGCGCCATCGAAGCCGGCCTCCGCCACACAATCTTCCACTTCGAAGAAGTCGGCGACGATCACGTCGTCTCAGCCACGGCCAACTACAACTGGGCCGTCAGCGTGAGCGACTATGGCGTCCGGGCTGAGACGGAGTTTCGCCCCAACGAGGACGGCGCCGGCAGCCGCCGCTGGGACGCGCCGATCAAGGACCTCGACAAAGACCTCGACAAGCTTCACCCGCGCACGTGCTCGGTCGACCGCGAAGCGACGATGAAAAGAAAGGCCGAACTCGAGGAACTGTGGGACGGCATTCTGCCCGTCCGCCGCCGCGGCGGCTACTGGTGGACGATGGGCATGACCTGGCCCGCCATCGACCTCATCGGGCTCGAAAAACTGATGATGACGATGGTCGACAACCCCGCCGGCCTGCACCACCTGATGCGGTTCCTCTGCGACGACCACCTCGCAGTAAGCAAATGGTACGAGGCCGAGGGCCTCCTCTCGCTCAACAACGAGAACGACTACGTCGGCTCGGGGAGCGAAGGCTTCACGCACGAACTCCCGCAGCCGGACTGGAAAGAGGGCGATCCCGTTCGCCTCAAGGACCAGTGGGTGCTGTCAGAATCACAAGAAACCGTCGGCGTCGGCCCCGCGATGTTCGAAGAGTTCATCTTCCCGTACCAGCTCGAAGTGATCGAGAAGTTCGGCCTGTGCTACTACGGCTGCTGCGAGCCGGTGCACTCGCGGTGGCACATTCTCCAGAAGATTCCGAACCTGCGGCGCGTCTCCGTCTCGCCTTGGTGCGACCAGGCGAAGATCGCCGAGACCTGCGGCAACAGGGTCACGTTCTGCCGCAAGCCGAACCCGACGCTCATCAGCACGCCCGACTTCAACGAGGACGCGATCCGCGCCGACATCCG
>JBDREM010000222.1:0-4631 GCA_043819695.1 Planctomycetota bacterium | reverse complement strand
GAGCGTGAAGGCGTTTCCGATCACCGCAATCGCCGATGCCCGTGCGCTCATGCCCAGGATAACTGCCATCGCCAACACCGCAACAATCGTCATGCGCTTCATTTTTCCTGCCCTCTCAAAAAAAGTGTGTTCCAAAACGCGCCATTTGCCAGCCCTCTCCATCTATCTCCTCATCTCGCTGGTCTCTGGCCCTCAATGGGTAGCGCCAGCCGTCCACACAACAGCTCGGCGCCCAACGAGCAGAACCGTATCGGCCCCATCCCTTGGGCCTCGGCGCCGCCCGTTTGATTCGGCATACAGCAATTTCCGTGCCAACGGAGGGCATTTCGACAGGAAAAAATGGAAGCTCTTCTCGCGCCAGCACTTACCCTCGCGGGCGTCCTGCACAAGGCAAACGGCACGTTGCCGAAAATAGACGGCGCCGGTGCGTGACGCCGGCCATGCCGGCGTAACAACGCCCAACACAAAGGGTTACGGGCGCGTTGTTGCAGAGCACCGCGCCGGCCGCCCGTGTTGTCACGCGGCAACATCGTATGGAGAGCACCGGCCAACAGGAGGAGCCTCAATCGCCCGATGTAACGTACTGCGCCACCGTTATTTCCGGGGCGGGGACGATCAGAAGGCGAGGAGTTTGACTGCGGCGAGAAGCGTGAGGATCCTGACTATCATGACGAACCGCGTCTGTGGGATCCGTTTGAGGAGGAAGACGCCCGCCAAGGCGCCGGCGGCGATCGCCGGCAGGAGGACGAGGTCGGCGGCCAGGGTGCCCGTGGTGATCATCTTGCGGTGCAGGAAGAAGGGAACCTTGAAGCAGTTGAGGATGAGGAAGTACCAGGCGCCGGTGCCGAGGAACTGCTCCTTCTCGAGCCGCATCGCGAGGAAGTAGACGATGATGAGCGGGCCGGCCGCGTTGGCGATCATCGTCGCAAACCCGGCTAACACGCCGATGACGGCCGCGAACCACCACTGCGTTGGCACCTCGGCCTTCTCTTTTCCCGAGCTCCGCCACAGGTCGGCCGCGAGCAGCGCGATGGTCAGCCCGCCGATGATGCGCCGCAGCAGGTGGTCGTCGATCAGGCCGATGGCCTGGTGCCCGATCAGGATCCCGGCGACGGCCCATGGCAGCAGCCTGAGCACGTGGCGCCAGACCGCGTGGCGCCGGTAGTAGGCCAGGGCGAAGAGGTCGCCGGCGACCAGCAGCGGGAGCATGAGCCCGACGGCCGTCTTCGCATCTTCGGAGAACGTGATCAGTGCAACCACGCCCAGCAGGCCGATCCCGGGCACGCCCGTCTTGGCGATGCCGACCGTGATGGCATAGAAGACAACGAGCACCCAGATCACGAAAGTGAAGTCGGGCATGCGGTCTCCGTCCGTCGCGAGGTTGCCGACAAGTTGCCCGGAAAGGTTAACCATCGCCCGGGCACAAGTCAAACGCGAATTGCGGCTCACACGAAAAAATACCGGACCCCGAGCCGGCGCTTGACACGCGTGACGGGGCGGTTATGCTTTGCCCCTCAAGTTCACACCGCGGCGCGGGCCGCTCGGCTCAGGGCCGGGCGGCGAGCGACGCCGTAACACAAGGAGGAACGCCCGTGGCTCTGGAAAGAATGGCCGCTGGAGCGCCGGCGGCCGAGAAACTCGGCTGGCGGCTCGGAATGCAAGCATACACGTTTAACCGCTTCACGTTCTTCGAAGCCGTCGACAAGACGGAGTCGCTCGGGCTGCGCACGATCGAGGCATTCCCCGGCCAGAAGCTGAGCGCGGAGCACGGCGACGCCGCCATCGATCACAACATGAGCCCGGCTCTCTTCCCGGCCGTCAAGGAGAAGCTCGCGTCGGCCGGCGTCAAGCTCGCCTGCTACGGCGTCGTCGGCCTGGGCGCCGACGAGGCCAAGAGCCGCAAGGTCTTCGACTTCGCCAGGGCAACGGGAATCGAGACCATCGTCAGTGAGCCGGAACGTGAAGCCTTCGATCTACTCGACAAGCTCACGGCGGAGTACGGCATCCCCGTCGCGCTTCACAATCACCCGAAGCCGTCGCGTTATTGGGACCCGGACGTCGTGCTCGAGGCCATTGCCGGCCACAGCGAGATGATCGGCTCCTGCTCCGACACCGGGCACTGGATGCGGTCGGGCCTCGACCCGCTCGAGTCTCTCAGGAAGCTCGAGGGGCACATCATCAGCCTGCACCTCAAGGACCTGAACAAGTTCGGCGGCGAGGGCTGCCACGACGTGCCCTTCGGCCAGGGCCAGTGCAACATCAAGGCGTGCCTGGGCGAGCTGCTGCGCCAGGGCGTGAGGGCCGTGTTCTCCATCGAGTACGAACACAACTGGGACGACTCCGTGCCCGAGATCGCCCAAGGCGTGAGGTACTTCGACAAGGTCGCGGCGGAGTTGGCCGGTTAGTATTCTGCCAATCTTGCCGTAGGCGGTCTCCGTGAGGCCGGGCGGGCCCGCCTGTCCGGCAGGCCGCTCCGAGGCCCTACGGCCCCCCGAAAGCAGGACGCGGCCTCGGCTGCGGCCAGAGCGCGGTTGCGCGCGCAGCCGATTCACAGACACGAGCTTGACAGGATATCAGGTCCCCGGTTTTCGCCCGCCGAACTTCTCGTAGTGCACGATCTCGGAGAGCGGCCTCTTCGGCGCCTGCTCGCCCTTCCCCGCCGGATGGCCGACCGGGAGCATCGCGTAGAGGCGCAACTTGTCCGGCACGCCGAGCAACTTCTTCGCCCATTCCTCCCTGGCGAGCAGCGTGCCCTCGACCCAGACCGAGCCGTACCCGAGCGCCGCGATCGCCAGCAGCATGTTCTCGACGCACGCCGCGCAGTCCTCGACCCAGAAGCTGCCGAAGCTCGTCCCCGTCGGAGACATCACGACCGCAATGACGACCGGGACGTTCTCGAACGAGTCCTGAATCTCGCCGAGCTTCGCGATCGTGCCGGGATCGCGTATGACGATGAACTCCCGGTTCTGCACGTTGCATCCCGAGGGCGCGATTCGGCCCGCTTCGAGAATCTTCGCGACGTCATCGTCCGGCACGTCGCCCGGCTTGAACTTCCGCACGCTCCGGCGGCGGATCACCGCGTCGAAGAACTCCATCCTCTTCCCTCCGTTCCCTGTACACTACCCGCTGCCGTCTGCCCACCACCCACTGCCGTCTGCCCACTGCCGTCTGCCGTCAATCGTCCCACGAAACCCTTTTCGCCCGCAGCTTCTTCACGCGGCCGCGGCGCTTCTTGGCTTCGAGCCGCCGCTCCTTCACCGCGCGCGGCACCCTCGTCTTCTTGCGGACGCGCGGCCGCTCGAGCGCGTCGCGCAGCAGCTCGGCGAACCGTTCGACCGCGGCCGCGCGGTTCGCCCGCTGCGTGCGGTGCCGCTGCGACGAGACCACGAGCACGCCGTCCTTCGTTATCCGCGTCGCCAGGCGCGCCAGTATCCGGCCGCGCTGCCAGTCGGACAGGCTCGGCGAGCGTTCCACGTCGAACCGCAGCATGACGCGCGTGTTTACCTTGTTGACGTTCTGCCCGCCGGGGCCGCCGCTGCGCGAGGCCGCGAACGACAGCTCTTCCTCCGGGACCGCGAGCCCGTCATTGATCTTTATCGCGTCGGGTGGCATCGGGCCGCTCCTCGCGCCATCATTATAGAATAGGCCGCGGACCGGGGTGCGTCCAGCGCTAACCGCCCTGACCCATCCCTGCTTTGTTGACAACCACGCCGGCTTACAAGGCCGGCGTGGCCTTCAGAACAAGCGCAAAACAGGGACAACAACGATGGAGAAGAAGCAGCGCAAGTCAGAAGAGAGTCCCGCACAAGAAGTTGCACGGGCCGATGGGAACACTGGCGGAGAGGCAGGGATTCATCAGTGGCACTTTTTCCACAACCGCCGAATTCGGTCAGCCAGGGCCTATTAGCTGGAAATACAAGGAGTTAACGTCGATCTCAGCGGCCAGGGAAGTCCCTGGAAATCCTGCCAAAATGACCGAAATTCCCTCCTTTTCTTCAAGTTGGCCCCCACATGGCCCCCCACATGAGAGCCGCCATCACTGACAACATTATAGCCCGAGTGTCGATTCTTGGCAAGGCCCTCCGCCAGCACTGGCGCCTGCATTACCGTCTCGATGTTGGCCCCTCTTGGGGGGCCAACGAGGCCGCTCAACCCCAGAGCATGTCGCTGGACCACACTTCTGCACGCGAGACAGTGAGTTCCTCGTGCAACCCAACACCGACTCGCCGACAGCACCGATGTTGACGAATCGACTGAGCCGGGTGTCCCCTCACCGGGATGCCCGGCCCTCCTGTGGCCGCTGCGGGCCTCGCTGCCTTTTCTTTAGCTCATATACGGCCCCTCGACAGCATGACGCCGTAGAGAGGCCCCTGGGCTCTGTGAGACACCATACTGTCACCGACCCCTTCTCCTCCCGGCCTGTCACATAGTCGATACGCATCGAGAATTACCCCGCAGCTCAATCCCCCGCAGCTCTCTGGCCCCCTGCAGGAGCCATTTGCGTTGTGCGTGTCGAGGGCATCCTGCCCTCGCGTGTCGCGGCCATCTTGGCCGCGATGAGGTCGTTTTCGAGGCCGGGACGGCCTCGAGACACGAAGGCGAGACGCCGCGGACATTCTTGTCCGACGACA
>JBDREM010000221.1:0-7113 GCA_043819695.1 Planctomycetota bacterium | reverse complement strand
CCAGACCGTACTTCATTGTTCGTCCTCCTTCCGCCCACGTCGTGCGGGGCGTCGTTCTGCAAACACCGGCCGCGAGACACTCGCGCGGCCCCACAATCCACGTTACCGCTTCGGGAGCGGCTTGCCCTTCGCGGCTGGCTTCGCCTCGGCCTTCACCTTGGCTTTTCCCTTCTTCGCCACGGCTCGCACTCCTAACAGTGCCCCTCGGCACATTCCTGCTACACACGTCGCAAGGCCATTCCCCGCGACACATGGTTTCATAGTAAGCAAACGGCGTGCCAACCGCCTTGTCCCAGCGGGAATAATTTTACAAGTAGTTAGCCATGCACAGGTTATGAGTTGATTCGGCACAAAGGGGGCCAGGTGAGAAAACGGAGGTTCACATGCACCTCGCCCGTGTCTCGGAGGCCCGGCCTCCGGTTCATGCAGCGGGAACCTTTCTGGTCATGCGGGGGAATCATGCTTGCGCGGCGCCACACGCGCGTGATAATCGATGCCATGAATGCGGCGATCATCGTGGCGCATCCGGACGACGAGATTATCTGGGCCGGCGGGTTTGTCCTGCAGCACCGGGACTGGGACTGGTCTGTGCTGGCTCTGTGCCGGGCGGACGATCCGGACCGGGCGCCGAAGTTCCGGCGTGTCTGCGAACTGATCGGCGCAGACGGGACGATTTCCGACTTGGACGACAGCCATCCTTTGCAGCCGATTCACCCGCACAGCGAGATCGGCGGCCGCGTGCTCGGGCGCTTCGGGAGCCGCGAGTGGAACCTGGTGCTCACGCACGGGCCGAACGGCGAATACGGACACGAGCGACATCGGCAGACGCACCAGGTGGTTGCCGCGCTGGTCGAATGCGGCGAACTGCGCACCGAGCGCCTGTGGACGTTTGCGTACCAGGCGGCGAGCCCGGCCGGCGATTGCCATCCGGCGCCCTGGGCCGATTTCACCGTCGACCTCTCGCCAGAGCAGCTTGCCGAGAAAAAGCGCATCGTGCGCGACGAATATGGTTATACTGCGAACGGCTTCGAGGCGCGTGCGTGCATCTCGCCGGAGGCGTTTTCCATTGTGCGGCGGGGAGATGAGGAGATGTCGCCATGAAAGTGCTGGTGTTGTACGACTACCCGCCGAGCCCGGGCGGCCTGGCCACGCAGGGCGATCTGCTGCGGCAGGGCTCGAGAAGATCGGCGTCGAGACGCGGCCCGCCCCGTTCGAAGGCGCCCAGGAGAAGGAATGGTACTACCGCTGGTTCAAGCCCGACGCGGTGGTCGGCATCGGCTGGTGGGGGCACAGCCCGGACATTGTGCTGCACCCGATGCGGTTCGGCCTGCCCACAGTGCCGTGGCTGGTGGCGGACGGCTTCATCGCCAACTACCATGAGGTGCTCGGCTCGTTGCCGCTGATGTTCGCCACCAGCCAGTGGGTGAAGGACACCTACAAACGCGACGGCGTCTCCGTGGACAACATGAAGGTCGTGCCGATCGGCTGCGACACCGACGTCTTCCGCCCGATCCCCCGTAGCGATCCGCGCGTGAAAGCGGTGCGCGACTCGCTCGGCGTGAAGCCGGACGAAAAGCTGATCCTCACCATCGGCGGGGACGCGGCCAGCAAGGGCGCCCAGGAAGTCATGCAGGCGCTCGCTCTCATCAGCCGCGAGTGCTCGAACTGGAAGTACGTCTGCAAGGTGTGGCCGCAGCCGCGCACGAACCGTCAGACGCGGCAAGACATGGAATTGATCCGCCAACTCGGGCTCAGCGACCGCGTCGTCTTCGCCCGCGGGCAGTTCAGCCGCAACTTTGTGCCGTACCTGATGAACGCATGCGACATCTACGCGGCGCCCAGCCGGCTCGAAGGTTATGGCATGCCGATGATCGAGGCCCAAGCCTGCGAAAAGCCGGTCATCAGCGTCGCCGCGATGGGGATGCTGGATACGATCAAGCATGAGCACACCGGGCTCCTGGCCCGTGTTGCCCAGGAGATCACCATCTCCGAGGCGACCCTCACCTCTGACATGGGATTTCGAACGCGAAAGGACATCATATTTCCTGAGCCCAAGACGGTGGCTATCCGCGCCAACGTGAACGACCTCGCCGCCTACTTCAAGCGCCTGTTGACCGAGGACGATACGTGCAAGAACATGGGGGCGGAAGGCCGGCGCAACGTGGTCGAGAACTTCCACTACATCGACGTGGCCGAGCGGGTGGCCAACGAGCTGTCCGACACGTTCGATCTCACCTTTCCATAGGAGCGCACACGTGATCGAGATTCCCAAGATCCGCATGCAGGACCTCCGTGTCACGCCGGCCGTCGGGCGTGCCTGCCAGGCGGCGAAGAGGATCCTCCTTCATAACAACGAGGGGCCTTGTCAGGGGCTACCGCGTACGGCCGGGTGGGGGTACCCGGAGCCATACACGCGCGACCAGATGATCGTGGCGCTGGCCACGACCGTGCTCCAGCATCGGGAATTGATGCGCGGCACACGCCTCACCCTGGAGACCCTCGCGAACAACCAGTCCGAGTTGGGACACATCCCCTCGTACGCGCAGGACGGCGACAACCGCGGCGCCTCCGACACGACGCCGCTTTACCTGATCGGCCTCGCCGCTTATCGCCGCGCATCAGGGCGTGCGCGTTGGCTGGAATCATCCGCCCGGACCGCCCTGACCTGGCTCGCCTACCAGAGCCCCGACGACAAGGTCCTCATCGACCAGCAACCCACCACCGACTGGCGCGACGAACAGTGGGTCCCCGGCTTCCCCCTGTTCCTCAACGTGCTCCTCTACGCGGTACTCCGGCTCTACGAACGGCACGACCGGGCCAGGGTGCTCTATGATATCCTGAACTCGAGCACGATGGAATCGTTCGGCCCCGAGCGGCACCAGGGCCTGGTCGTACCCGACCAGCCCTTTTACGCCTTGTGGTCGTTCAAGAGCTACGGCTCGTACCGGTTCGACCTCATCGGCAACAGCTTGGCCATCCTGACCGGGGTGGCGCCGCCTGATCGCGCCCGCGCCATCGTCGAGTACGTCGAGCAGAACATCGACCTGATGCGGCAGACGGGCCAGCTCGTGCTCGAGAGCCCGCCTTGCCTGTTCCCGTTCATCGGGCCATACGACCGCGACTGGCAGCCGCGTTACGACACCTACTGCCAGCCCGGCCATTATCACAACGGCGGCGTGTGGCCGTTCACCGTCGGGTTCTATGTCGCGGCGCTCGTCGCCGCCGGCTGGATGGACCGCGCCCGCGAGCGGCTCAAGCACCTTACGCGCTTGGTGAAGCCGGCGCAGAATCTTGAGCTGAAATACGGGTTCAACGAATGGTTTGACGCACGAACCGGTCTGCCCAGCGGCAACGACTGGCAGTCGTGGTCGGCCTCGATGTATCTCTACGCCGCGGCCTGTGTCGCGACCGGCAAAACGCCGCTGTTCGATGAGTGCCGGGCAGCCTCACCCGGATGGGATTGACCTCGACACGCCGCGTGAGGGCGCTCCGCCATCGCTGTCGAGAAAATCAAGCCAATCTAGAAGCCTGGCCGAAAACCTCATGACGCGAAAACAAGTGATCGAAGAACGCACTGAATCGGCGGTTTCGCGGCACCCCATTTCCCGATTCTGGCGGCTTTGCCACTTTCCGGCCGCGCCTCTAGTGTCGCCTCAGGTTTGTTCTTGTGGCTTGTCAGCCTGCTGTAGCCGGCCTCCATGAGGCCGGAGGAATCCGCCGTCATGGACGGCGGCTACAATTGCAGCAGCGCAGCCGGCCGGGCTTGGCAACAAGAACGAAGTTGACGGGACACTAGACTCTGCGGGGGGCGTGATGCTAGAATGGCCAACATTCGAAGGCAACGTTATTGATTCGAAGCCTGGAAATGTTCCAGGCTGAGCGCAAATGGGAAATGTATGTTCACGCAAAAGAAGAAGATGAAAGGAAAAGTAGTAATGGTACTCGCCCGAAAGACCCGATATGTTCTGCAAGAGCGCCGACGGCCGGAGCGTTCTCGATGGCAGCCCGTCGTCAGCGGCATGGCACAACTGTGCCTCGCTCTGCTGCTGATCGTATCGACGGGGGCAAACGGCTTTGCCGGGGAAAAGGCCCTTCCCGACACGACCGGCTACGACGTCCCTGATGAGATCCGGGCATTGAAGTATGGGGCGTTTGTGCATTACGTGTGGGGTGGCACGGGCACCAGGAACCCCGGTCCGCTGCAGGTGAACAGCGACGGAACCAAGCCCTACAAAACGATCGACGAAATGGTCAACGCCTTCCCCGTGGAAAAGTTCGCCGAAGACGTCGCCTCCATGGGCGTGGAATACCTGATCTTCACCTGCTGGCACTACGACATGAACCCGCTGTATCCCAGCGCGGTTATGGACAAGTGGATGAAGGGCCTGCCCGACAAGACACCGGATCGCGACCTGATTCGCGACTTGATCAACGCGCTGAAGCCCAAGGGTGTGAAACTGTTCCTCTATCTACATCCCGACGACAGAGGTGATTTTACGGGTGCCGAGAAGGGCCGGGTTGAGGGCAAGAAGTTCACTCAATTCATCAATGAGATGTATGCCGAGTGCGTCAGCCGGTACAAGGGAGATGTAGCGGGCTACTGGAACGATGGCGGTTGCAAGGGGCCCGATCTGCGCAAGACGATGCACGACGCCGATCCCAAGGCCGTGTCCCTGGCCGGCTCCAAGTTCCTGCAGGACATAAGCCAGCATCGCATATCTTTGATCACTTCAAACTGGTGGGCAAGTGATACCTCTGCCGGGCACGGCGGGAAAGCCAGGGCGGAAGACATGTTCAAGGCCGTCGTTCTTCAGGCCGGCGCCAATGTTCAGGGCACGGGAATAGCTATTGCGTTCGGTGTCTATGGCGATGGCGGCTGGCAGAAGAACGTCTTGGAGAGCATGCGTGCGTTGGGAAAACACATTGAGCCGGTTTCAGCCTCGATAAAGAATGTCCATGCCGGCAAATCGTACCCGACCGCTTTCGGAACAAAACACAGCAAGCTTGACTGGGGGGTGTCGACCGAATCGACCGATGGCAAGCACGTCTACATCCACGTCCTCAAGCCCGAGAGCCCGTCGATCTCCGTCAAGGCCCTGGCTCTGCCCGCACCGCAAGACGGCAAGAAGTTCGGTTCGGCGGTGCTGTTGAGGAACGGCAACCCCGTAAAACTCGACCAGGCCGATGACGGCAAGGTGACGCTGACCCTGGGCGCCGACGACGACTGGCACAAGCTGGATACGGTTATTAGGATGACTACCAAATAGGGGACTGGCCACATTCGCTGCCCCGTCTTCGCCCGCTGCCCACCGACCCGCGGGCCGGGGTGAGCGGCTACGACGACATCACGACCTACGGGCCTTACCCGTATCCTGTTCCCCCCCCCCCCCGACGAGGGGTGATCCTGCCGGGTCCGCGCCTGGTTGGAGCAGACGGGGGAGCTGCCTGGCGGATCAAGCTCCACGAGCCTTTGTGGCCCACGCCTCGATCTTCTTCATCGCGGCCCGGCATGCCCCCGGCGCGTCGGCCAAGTGGTCGCCGGATCCCGGGCTGACGATCAACATAGCCCCCTTGGGATCGAAAATCTCCACGATCGCATCCAGTTCGTCAATGTCGCAGAACAACTGGACCGGCTTGCCCGCGGCCTGGGCCCTGAGCACCGGGTCGGGGAACTCGACCGCACTGGGACTTCCGGCTCCGGGAACCCATTGGATGGCCGTGATTTCCGGCATGCCGAGAAGAATGTCCGTGTGCGGGATTTGCCCGGGCCCGTCCCAGTGATAGAGCGCGGTGTCCAGATGCCGTCCTTCCGCGGCAAGCTCGGGCTTCACGAGATCCTCGAACATCTCGGGCGAGATAATGGCTGAGAAGTCGCTCTGCACAACGCCCGACCTGCCCGTGGAGAATGCACCGGCCCAGTTCGCGCTGCCCTCGAACCCCTTCTTCCGGTCGTAGTCCCGCCAGAAGTCATACGACTCCAACCACACCTTCACGAGTTGGTCGCGATACGCATAGACGCTTTCCGGATCGTCGAACAGCGCAAGGCACATGTTCTCTGCGCCCTGCAACTGCGACATGGTGGTCGCCGCATCCAGGTGGTCCGGAGTGGCGAGAAGGTACCGTCCCTTGCTGTTCTCCGCCAGTGCGTCGGACACCGCAAGAATGTTCCGGAACATGGTCGTTTCCGGATCGAACCTGGGGATAGCCGCGTCGGCCCAGCGCTGGACGGTGGGTTCGATCCACACTGTCTTCCGGAACGCGAGTTTGGCGCCGGCAAACGATCCCAGGTATCCCGTGTTGACCCCGCGTCCGCACTGCGGCGGGCAGTCGCCGAAGTACTCCGTTACGGCCAGAGCGTTTTCCATCGCGTCGACGGCGCATTGCGGGTCCAGGTACCGCTCCCGGCTGCTCTCGGACACGTCCGGAAGGAATCGCAATGGCCATCTGGGCTTCTCCCGCCGGCAGGACAGGCGCACAACCGGCCGGTCGATCATCTCGTTCTGCCACCACGCGGCAAACCGTTTCTTGGACATCTCCCAGTCGGGCAGGAATTCCAACGCCGTTCTCCTCCTTTTCGGTCCTTCCTCCATCCACTGTTGGCGACTTGCCTCCATCCCCTTGACACGATAGGACTTCCCACCGGTTTTGTCAATACTGAGGAAGTAGGAGCCATTTGCGTTGTGCGTGTCGAGGGCATCCTGCCCTCGCGTGTCGCGGCCATCTTGGCCGAGTCTCACCGTGCCAGGCACGGTGAGCGCGGTGAGCGGTGAGCGCTCGGCGCACGGCCTAATGGCACTAACATAAGGGGCTCGGCCCATGTCGCAGAGCTCCGCTCATAATCGTAATCTTACTCCTAATCCTAATCGCTGTTTCGTAAGTGCCGCTGCCGAGTAGGATTACGATTATGATTAGGATTAGGACAAGGAAGCCGTCGGGCCGCCCGTTCTCTCTGGCGGCCGATGATCGGCTTAAGTTAGCCCAAGTTCAACAGTTGTGAGAATTTTCGAGCGATTTTCGGGGAGTTTCGCGGAGGATCAGCGTCGAGACGGCTTCTCGTGGTGGTCTCCGGTCGAACTGGCCATGTAGTCACGACCTACCTGGTTGTCAGCCCCG
>JBDREM010000220.1:0-2731 GCA_043819695.1 Planctomycetota bacterium | reverse complement strand
TCAGTTGGTGGATAATGGGGTACGGTGCCGACGCCGAGGTGCTCGATCCGAAGGAACTGCGCGAGCTCATCAGGAGCAACGCGGCGAAGATGGTGAAGCTGTACGGCCGCCGGGCCCGCGCGCGTCAGGCCGTCTCGAAGGTCGCCGAGACGCTTGAACCGTACCACGCCGAGGGGCCGTAGCCGGCGGGGGCGGGGCGCGAGCGCGGTTTCTCCGGTCAATTGTCGGCGGGCGGGTCTCTCTCGGCGGCCCGGTCGGCGCCCATTGGCTCGACGTTCGGCCTCGGCCGGCGTTTCAGCATCTTGCCGGCCGTGAAAACGGCCGCGATAATTGCCACGGTGCACAGAACGTGTTGCAGCATGCCAGGATGCACGGCCATCTGGATTGCGAGCGGGACGAGTATGCACGACGCCGCAATGCGTGGCCACGAGTGTTGCTCGAGGCGGCGAAGCATTGGTGACAGGCTCGTGCTGGCTGCGCCGACCGCGAGCCCCAACGCGGCGCCCGCGAGGACGTCGGACGGATAATGCTTGTTGAGGAGCACCCGCGTTGCCGCGATGGCGGCGGCGCCGAGATACGCGGCGAACCGGAACCGCGGGGACCGCCGGGCGAGTACAAAGGCAACGGCAAACACGACCGTCGCGTGTCCTGACGGAAAAGAGTGGCTGCTGCCGTCATCTGGCAGCGCGTCTGGCCGCGGACGGCCGATTGCGAACTTGATCAGGGAGGAGAGGAGGGCTCCACCGAGGGCGGCGGCGAGCGCGGTCAGTGCGAGCTCGACCTTGTTATAGAACGCCAGCACGCCGAGAAAGATGAGGAGCAGAGCTTCTTTCTCTCCGAAGTTGCTGAGCAACTTCAGCGGGTAATCCAGCCACGCCTGCTGCAGTCCGGCCGGGCGGGTCACGGCGGCGTTGTCGAACCACAGCGCCGCCGCAGCGGCCATCAGGGCGAGGGCCAAAGCAGCCCACACAACGCGTCGGCCGGCGCCGGGGGCGCCCTGTCCGGCTTCTGTCATATCGGGTCCCCCGACGATCGAGTTGCATGGCCGCATGCCTTGTGGCCGGCGGCAACAATGCGAGCGAGGATTTCGCCGGCGGTCTCGAGCTGCGGGCTGGCCCATCCTCTTCGCGCGGTGACGCTGACACTGGTCATCTTGTCGGAGAGGCGTTCGAGGACAACGTCGACCGAGGTCACTTTGTCACCGACCAGGCACGCCTCGAAGTGACACGCAGTGGTACTACCGTCCGACTGGTTGTGCTCGACGTTGACGACGTCGACATCGAGCGTTTTCAGTGTATCGCGGGCCAGCTCTTCCATGACGTTCAGCGGCAGCGGGACGACTTCTTCCGCGGTGTCGCGGGCCGCGTACATGCCGACCCCAAGCAATGCGCCGCCCGTGATACTGGCTGCGACCGACCAGCAGCCGGCGGACGCAAATGCGAGGCCTGCCATGAAGAGATGCACCATTATCGTTCGCTCACGCATTTTCTCTTGCCTCACACGTGTCGCCGGCCGGTCCTTGAGTTCCAATTGACAATGAGGATCATCATCCGGCTGCCGACGGGCCGGCGAACTGCGACGCGGCATTTGCTGACGTCGATTCCGGTGATCTTGTTCCACCGGTGCTCATCCGTAATGATGGCAACAGGAGCGCCACTGGCGAGCGCGCGCCCGACGTCGTCGGCGTCTCGCAAGACGGGCATTGCCACCCGTCCGGTGTACAAATTGTAAAACCCGGACATGTCGTTCCGCAGGAGGTGTACCTTGTCGGCACGCTTCAGGAGCGGCTCGGCCTGTTCGCAGAAGAAGCGAGCCGACTTTATCCGGTTGAGCCGGGGCGCGACGACGAGGTCGGCTGCTAGCGAGGCAACCAGCGCTGCGGCAACGAACAAGCCAGTAAGTCTTGCGAACTTTCGTTCCTTCGCCGCAAGGCGAAGGCCCAGGACCGAGAGCAGGACAATTACAAGACCGAGAACGACTCCGAGAGCCAGCAATTGAGGAGTCACGAAGCTCGCGGTCTGACCTTTCAGGTGGCTGACCTTCGGGAACAGGCCAAGCAGTTCCGGCAGCACAAACAGGGCCGCCCCGCCGACCACCCCGGCAAGCCCGAGGAGAACGAACGTGATACTGATAAGTCTTTTGTGCCAGCGGGGCCAGGGGAAGCCGGCCCGCAGGCCGCGCGATATGTAGCCGCCGACCGTCAGGCCAACGGCCGGGAGCAACGGCATCAAGTAGCCTTGGCGCTTGCCCGAAATGACCGAGTGAAAAGTGAAAATCGCCGCGAACCAGAGCGCAGGGAACAGAGCCTCGCCATGGCGCTCGCGCCGCCACCGCCGTACCGCCTCGACCAGAGCCAGCGGAACCAGAAGCGACCACGGAAAAAAGTCCATCGGGAACCGAACAAGGAAGTAGTAGAAGGGCTGCCGGTGGCTGTACGACTCAACAGCTCGGTTCAGTGTCTGGCTGAACAGGATTTCGTTCCGGTATGCCTCGCCGCCGGCGCATGTTGCCGGAACGAGCCAGGCGAGCAAGATGGCGAGGAACAGGGCGGATCCGGCGAAGTGCGCCCAGCCGCCGGCGCGAACACGCTTCCGGTTGACTGCCGCATACGTGAGGATGACCAGGCCGGGCAGAAGGATGCCAACGGGCCCCTTGGTCAGTACCCCGAGCGCGGCCAGGCCGTAGAAGCCAAGCCACCACGTTGTTCTCCGGCTTGTCTCCGGCTGTAGAG
>JBDREM010000219.1:0-2154 GCA_043819695.1 Planctomycetota bacterium | reverse complement strand
GTCGTGAGTATGCAGCGGGATGCTGTCGATTTTCTGGTAGGTGATCGCGGGCCGAGCGACGGCTTGCGGCAGTCGGCTCGGATAAATGCGGTCGCCTGCAATGGCGCCGATCCCTGCGGAGCCGATGACCTTGGCGACAATAGCCGTCTCGATGCTCATCTCGTTTTTGCGACCTCCAATGCAATTCGCCGCCGTGCCTCGGCAGTCACGGCCGCAACCGCCTCCTCGCGGCCAGCGTCCGCCGCTCGTCGCTGGAATGGAATCGCCGCTGCGTTGTCATGACCATACTCGATTGCCGCAGGAATGTAGTGCCGCTTGCCAGTTGCCTTGCTGATACTGACAAAGTGATCGTTGTAGTCCTTAGAGAGGCCGAGCCGCGCCATAACGTAAGCGCCCCGGCGAGATTTTACCGCTCTAACGATTAGCGCCTTGGCAAACAGGCTGCCCATGTTCCCGCCTACCATTTGCCTGGCGTTCGACTTGGCGCGCGGGCGAATGGGAAGCAGGCCCTTCTTGACTGCGGCCGCCATGATCGTCTTGCCCTTCCGGCCAAGTGACATCAGTTTCGCGTCCAGTTCCTTGCCGCCAGAGAGCGACATCTCCACGCCGATTGTCATGCGACCTCCTGACACATCAGGACGAGTTCGCGCCGGCCGCCCTCAGGGTTCGCCACGCTGACAATCTCAAGCGTGCGGCCATCCGCGACGACCCGGTTCGCACTCGTCAGCGTCGTCCCGGACGGATAGCGGATCGTCACTCGCACAGTTGCCTCGGATTGCACCTGCTGGGCGAGCAGGAGTTCCCGACCCGTCAGGTCTTCTACGCGGCCCCATACGCTCTTCACCGTCGCCCAGGTCTTTATCGCCTCGCCGTAGCTATCCTGCGCGCTCGTTGCGGCCTGGAGCGCTACCCGGTGCCTCAGTTGACCTGCCAGCATCAGGTAGCCTCCAGGATTCGGAATTGCCAGAAAATCGCCTGAACGGCTTCCGGCACCTCGTTCATTTGCTCCGGCGTGAATTGCTCGCGGTGCTCATACCAGTGTGCAACGAGCATTTTCATGCCGACCAGGAGCAACGCCGGGACGGTAGCGCGCGTCAGGCCGTAGCCCGCCTTGTAGATTACCTCGACTGCATTCAGCATGCTGCGAGTCGTCGGCCAGGTCAGGCCGTAGGCCGGCACAAGTCGGCCCGGCTCCGACTCGGCGTCAAGTTGATAGTTGGCCGCCGCAAGCGTCTGCTGGACGCCGGAGCCATCGTAGTATTTCACGGAGGTCAAGGGCGACTGGATCGGCGGGCGCGGCAAGTGAACGACGGCAGGGAATGCGTCGAGCGTCAGCCGCCAAGAGGTCGTAATCAGCGTCCGGTTCGTGAACTGCTCGCAGCGCTGCCGGGCCGCCGTTATCCACGCATCAATGAGCGGGTGCTCTTCGGTCTCGGTAATCCGGCAGTGCTCTTTTATTTGCTCCCGCGTCAGCGGTTCAAGGGCAGGCTCCGTCTGAACTCGCAATGCCACATGCCTTCTCCTCAACCGATCAATGCGGTAAAAATGCCTGACTTCGTAGTGCCGCCGCTGGCGACGACGATCTTGATACGCGATCTGGCCATGCATAGCGGCACTTCCGTCAGCGACGAGGCCCCGCCGTTCTGTACTGTCGCGGCGACGTGCGGGTAAAGCGTCTTGCTGGCATTCACGCTTGCCTCTGTCCAGATGCTTTGACCGCTCCGCTCATCAGTCACAGTAATCGTGCAACTGGCGTAGTCGACCTTGGTGTAGATGAGCGCGAGCACTCGCCCAGTGAGAGCATTGTTGCCGCGGGCTGCGTCCGTGTCGCCGGGAATGTATGCCGTCGCATTGCCACTGTCGTCGGTCGTGACCGTCACGCTGTACTGTTCGACAAGCATTTTGCGCCTCAGCCCTTGATGTCACACTTGACTTGGATATCGCCGATGTTGGCAGTGATATCCCCGCCCCCGATCGTCTCCTGAATCGCTACCCGCAGGAACACCAGGAGCTTGTCGCCTGCCACCAGGTCGGTGGGAGTGATTGTAAAGGCCACGTCCGTCATTGTCGTCGCCGTCAGCGTAGCGATAGTCGTGGCGCAGATATCGCCAGCCGTAGTGCCAGCCGTTGCGAGTTCGTAAGCCTCGCAGTCGA
>JBDREM010000218.1:0-4941 GCA_043819695.1 Planctomycetota bacterium | reverse complement strand
TGGCCCCGCGGCACGATGGGGACGAGATCCAGGGTCGGGTTGACGGTGATGACCTGCGGGACCGAAATGGTCTGCGCGACGGTCGTGCCGGCAACGACGACCACGGCCAGGGCGAAGGCCAGGGCGAAAGCGGAAAGGAACTTCTTCATCGGTGCGTTCTCCTTGGATTAGGCCGAGGCGGTGAAGTACGCCCAGGTCGTGCTGCCGTCGGTGTTGATGTAAAGGCGGTTGGTGGTCGCATCCGCGTCATAGTTGACGTACAGCGACCCTTTGGCCGCGGCGAACGTCGGCACGCCGGAGCCCCTGAAGATGCCGCCGGCCGCCGTCTTGCTAATGCGCCCCCACGCGGTATAATCCGGATACGGGTATCCGGGGAACGCTTGTGCGTTCGCCGGCCGTTTTTTTTGACGCACCGGCGCGCTGCGGCGGCCGGCGGCAATGGTGGCAATGATGGCAAAGCGCGTGCACGTGATCGCCTGCGGCGTACTCGCCGTCGACCTCCAGGCGGTCGCGGAACAGACCGGCCTCGACGTCTCGATGGAGTTCCTGCCCGGCGGCCTTCACAACCAGCCGCACGAGCTTCGCCGCCGGCTCCAGGCGGCGATCGACAAGGCGTCGGCCGAACAGCTCGGCGACATGATCGCCGTCGGCTACGGCGCCTGCGGCATGGGCACGGTTGGCATTCACGCCCGCCAGATCCCGCTCGCCATTCCGCGCGTGCACGACTGCATCGCTCTCTTCCTCGGGTCCGACGCCGCCTACAAGGAGCAGTTCGCAAAGTACCCCGGCACGTACTACACCGCCGCGGGGTGGGTCGAGGAGCGCGGGCACCCGCAATCCTCGCCCGACGACAAGAAGGAAGAGGTGCGCGGCCCGACGGACGTCAACTTCGACGAACTCGTCGAGAAGTACGGCCAGGAGAACGCCGACGCGATCCGGTACTTTCTCAGCAGTTGGCAGCGGAACTACCAGCGTGCGGCGTTCATCGACACGGGCGCCCCGCGCCGCCGCAAGTACGCCGAGATCGCGAAGGCGATGGCGAGCGAGTTCGGCTGGCGGTACGAAGAGCTGGCCGGGACCGGCGACCTGCTGACGAGGCTCCTCACGCAGCGGCACTCGAGCGACGAGATACTCATCGTCCAGCCGCACCACGTTATCACGTACGACGCCTTGAACAAGACCCTGACGGCCGCGCCGGTCTGGGAGAGCAAGCAGGCAGACGCCGGCCGCTCAGAGCCGCTCGTCTTCGAGGACGGCGCGCCGCACGACAACGAGCGGCCCGTCCGCCTCGGCCTCGGCATCGACGCCGGCGGCACGTACACCGACGCCGTCATCTACGACTTCGAGGGCCACGACGTCGTGCAGAAGGCGAAGGCGCTCACGACCAAATGGGACTTCACCGTCGGGATCGACCGGGCGCTCGGCCAGCTTGACGCCGGAAGGATGCAGGAGGTCGATCTCGTCTCGATCTCGACGACGCTCGCCACCAACGCGATCGTCGAGGACCGCGGCCAGAAGGCCGGCCTGCTCATCATGCCGCCGTACGGCCTGTTCCATCCCGAGGACATCACCTACCGGCCGCTTGCAATCATCGACGGCCGGCTCGAGATCGACGGAGCCGAGCTCGCACCGGTCGACCCCGGCCAGGTCCGCAAGGTCGTCCGCGACATGGCCGACCGGCAGCAGGTCCGCGCGTTCGGCGTCGCCGGATACGCCAGCCACAACAACCCCGCGCACGAGCTTCAGGTGAAGGCCATCATCCAGGATGAGACGGGCCTGAGCGTGACGTGCGCTCACGAGGTCTCGGAAGGGCTCGACTACCGCATCCGCGCGGCGACGGCCGCGCTCAACGCGCGCATCATCCCGTGCCTCGAGGCGCTGATCGACGACGTGCAGCGTTCGCTCGAGCGCCGCGGCATCGACGCGCCGAAGATGGTCGTCAAGAGCGACGGCTCGCTGATGAGCGTGCGTGCCGCGCGGCGGCGGCCGATCGAGACGATCCTGTCGGGCCCGGCGGCGAGCGTCGCGGGCGCGAGCTATCTCGCGCGGCTTGCCGACGCGATGGTCGTCGACATCGGCGGCACGACGACCGACACGGCCGTGATCCGGCACGGCTCCGTGCGGACGTCCGACGACGGCGCGTCCGTCGGCGGATGGCGCACCCACGTGAACGCGCTCGACATGCGCACGCTCGGGCTCGGCGGCGACAGCCTGGTCGCGTACAACCGGCGCAAGCTGAGCATCGGCCCGCGGCGCGTCGCACCGGTCGCGTGGCTCGCGGCGCAGCATCGCGGGAACGCCGAGGCGCTCGACTGGCTCGAGCGCCACCTCGGTTACTTCGACGTGACGACCGGCGGGATGAATCTCGTCTCGGTGAACGGGCGCGAGAGCCCGGCCGCGCTCAGCGGCGACGAATCCCGCATCATCGACGCCCTCTCCGAGCGGCCGTTCTCCGTGCACGAACTCTCGAAGCGGGTCGACTGCGCCGCGTGGGAGCTGCTGCCGCTCACGCGGCTCGAAGAGCATCACCTGATCCAGCGCAGCGGCCTGACGCCGACCGATCTGCTTCACGCGACCGGGCAGGTCGCGCTGTGGGACGCCGAGGCCGCGGGCCGGATCGCCGACCTGTTCGCCAGGCTGATCGGCGTCAGCCGCGGCGAGCTTGCCGAGCGGGTGCTCGAGCGGATGATCCGCAGCCTGGCCGTCGAGCTCTTCAAGAAGCAGCTCGACGACGAGGTCGATCCCGACGAGATCGACCGGTCGCCCGCTGCGACGGCGATGATCAACAACTGGCTCGACGGCGGCGCCGAGGGGCACCACGTGCGGCTGAAGCTGCGCCGGCCCGTCGTCGGCATCGGAGCACCGGTCCACTTCTTCCTGCCGAGGGCCGCCGAGCTGCTCGAGACCGAGGCGGTCATCCCGCCCGACGCCGACGTCGCCAACGCGATCGGCGCGATCACCAGCCCCGTCTTCATCCACAAGCAGGTGAAGATCACGCCGAACGAGACCGGCGGCTACGACGTCTACGGCCTGCCCGACACGCCGTCGTTCAGGAGTTTTGATGACGCGCATCGGCACGGGGTCGAGCAGTTGACGAAGATCGTTCGCGGCCTCGCCCGCGAGGCGGGGACGAGCCAGACGCGGGTCGAGGTCGTCGTGAAGGACAGGATCGGCGAGTTGTCGGACGGCGGACGGCTCTTCGTCGGCCGCACGCTCGAGGCGCGGCTCTCGGGGCAGCCCGATCTTGCGCGGCTTGCCGCGTCGCCGTGACGCCGGTATTCCCCTGCCGCCGCTTCCGGATATAATGCGGCGCGACAGACCCGCCCTCTCGTGAGGGCGCTGGCTTCACCGGGACACAGAAGGAACAAGAAACAAGATACAAACAAATCTCAATCACCAAACTCCAATCCGGAACATCGCAGGGCGCCGCGCGGTTCTCCAGTGGTTGTGATTTGAAGCTTGGGATTTGTTTGTCTCTTGTATCTTGAGATTTTGGCGGCTGCGCCAGGCCCTGACGTGAATGAAGGATCGCCCCTTGCCCGACAGACCCGATAGACCCGCCGACGGCGTGCAAGCGATGGTTCCGCGCGACAAGATGCCCGAGCACGTTCGCAAGATGCGCGACACATACGCGATCACGCCGGGCGCCCCGCTCTTCCGCTGCGAGTTCGGCTACTACTGCCTGGACGCGTGGCACGAACAGGGCCTGCCCGAAGACGCCGACCTCGCCGAGCTGTTCCACTTCGACGCCGGCGCGAAGCACGGGCTTAGGCAGCTCGGCTGGTGCGCGGCGGCGTTTTGCCCCGTGTTCGAGGACAAGGTCATCGAGGACCGCGGCGAGCACGAACTCGTCCAGGACTACGCCGGCCGACACGTGCTTTACTTCAAGGGCCGCCGCAGCGGCTTCATGCCCGAGTACCTCGGCCACCCGGTCAAGGATATGAAGACGTGGGAGGAGAACGTGAAGTGGCGACTCGATCCGGCGTCGCCGGAGCGGTTCACCGACCTCGACGACCATATGGCCGCCACCCGCATCAGCGCCGCCGAGGGCAAGATCATCAGCCAGGGCCTCGCCGGCGGCTACATGTACCTCCGCAGTCTGATCGGCCCGGCCGACCTGCTCTACAAGTTCTACGATTCGCCCGAGCTGATCCACGACTGCATGCGGACGTGGTTCGAGCTGGCCGACGCCGTGATCGCCCGGCACCAGGAGCACGTGACGCTCGACGAGATCTTCTTCGCGGAGGACATCTGCTACAATCACGGACCGCTGATCTCGCCGGACATGATGCGCGAGTTCCTCGCACCGTACTACCGGCAGCTCATCGCGAACCTGCGGGCGCGGCAGATCGACAAGGGCCGCCACCTGTTCGTGAACGTCGACACCGACGGCTACGCCGTGCCCGTGATCCCGGTCTATCAGGAGATCATCGGGTTGGACGTGATGAGCCCGTTCGAGGTCGCGTCGGGCTGCGACGTCGTCGAGATCGGGAAGCAGTTCCCCGGCCTCGTGATGCACGGCGGGATCGACAAGCGCGTGCTCGCGCAGGGGAAAAAAGAGATCGACGAGATGGTCGAGCGGATTCTGCCCGCGATGCGCGAGCGCGGCGGATACTGGCCCACCTGCGACCACGGCGTGCCGGAGGAAGTCTCGCTCGACAACTACATCCACTACCGCGAGCGGTGCGTCGAGCTGGGCGGGTAAGTCCGGGCCGAACCGGAATTCGATTGACGGGGTAACGCGGTCGGTCTCTTGATCAGAGCTCGAAGCGAGTATTATCCGAGAGCTTGGACTGGATTTGCTCGATGATCTTCTTGAGATCAACTTTCGCTTCGGCCTGCAGTCCGAGGCACACGGCAATACCTTCAGAGTCGGTACTGACACGTTGCACGAGCTCCAGCCTGTACGATTTGTTGGGCTGTTGAGCCATGCGATAGGAA
>JBDREM010000217.1:0-22337 GCA_043819695.1 Planctomycetota bacterium | reverse complement strand
CTTACCGTGCATGATACTTGTCGCGCCACACTGTCCGGCCAGTTCACCAGTGCATCTGTCGTCCCCAAAAAGGGGACAGCAGGAAGCCCCGGTCGGTCAGGCGTCGGGGCACTGTTTGATTACTCGCTCGGTCGGTCAGGCACCGCGGCGACTGGTCGGGAAGGGATGTGTCGGGAGTTTGCGGACAAGCCGGGCGAGTTCGCGATAGATGGGGCAGTCGCGATTGGCTTCGTAGTAGACGCGCCGGCCCTCGACGCAGCGATTGAGAATGCCCGCGGCCTTGAGACGGCGGAGTTCGCGGAGCACGGCGCCGCGGCCAGTGCCGGCGGCTCGCGTGAGTTCGCGCACATACAGCGTGCGTCCGCGCCGGGCAAAGAGCAGCGCGAGCACAGCGCGGCGCGTGCCGCTGAACAGAGCCGCCGAGATCGGGATGTTGCGAACTCTCGTCCCCATATTGGGGGCAAGAGTATCAGCCGGCGGCCCAGGTGTCAAGCCCCCTGCTTCGGCGGCCATTTGCGTTGTGGCCTTGCGCGGGTGTTCGAGGGACTCGTCCTCGTCGTCGTGCTCGTCGCCGGCTTTTCCGTGTTCGGGGACGCGTACGGGCCAGCAGGGCGATGTGGGCTGGGAACGGCTCCGCGAAGGCGGAGTCTCCTCTTCCGCGCCGATTGCGGACTGCCACTTTTTCGCCGCGCCCGAAACGTCAGGCGGCTCGCATGAGGCTCCGGGCCAGGTCCCTCCGCTTCTCCTTTCACGCGTCCTCGCAAGCCGGAAGCAGGCCGGGACTACGTCTCAAGCAATTCAGGAAGCGGCGGTTACTGGCAGGTTGCCGCCAAGCACCGGCGCACAACCACGCGCTGCATCGAACGGCAAGAAGGCAGGTCGGTAACCTGCCCAGACAGGCGAGCGCGGCGGACCGTGGTTCCCAATTCTTCCTTTCGCAACCCGGACGAAGAAGTCGTCGGGACTATGCCCAATGGCACTAACATAAGGGGCTCGGCCCATGTCGCAGAGCTCCGCTCATAATCGTAATCTTACTCCTAATCCTAATCGCCGTTTCGTAAGTGCCGCTGCCGAGTAGGATTATGATTAGGATTATGATTAGGATTAGGACAAGGAAGCCGTCGGGCCGCCCGTTCTCTCTGGCGGCGGATGATCGGGCTTAAGTTAGTGCCATTGGGGACTATGCCAAGTGCGCCGCCATCACTGCCGAGGTCCTGGCAGGCGCAAACCAGCGCACCCTCTGCCCTCCGGGATATCACAATCCATGAAACGATCACCCGTCTCAAGAGCCTTGCGGAGAGTCGACACGCCGGCTATAATGCCGTCTATGACAGCGGCTCTAACGGGGGCGATGTGGGGGCCAACTTGAAGAGGAGGAGGGAATGTCGGCCGTCCTGGCAGGACTTCCAGGGACTTCCCGGGCCGCTGAAACCGGCGCTAACTCCTTGTACTTCCTGCTAATAGGCCCTGGTTGGCCGGATTCCGCGGTTTTGGAAAATCGGCCGCTGATGAACCCTGCTCCGTCCGCCGGTCGTGATGAAGATGAGGAAAGATGAAGATAAGAAAAAGCGAGTAGTGGAAAAACGGGAATAAGGGGCCTTGCATGAGAATCTTGTGGTCATCCGTTCTCGCGATGCTGGCGGCCGGTTGCGTGGATGCTTCGTCTCGGGCGGCCGACGGGGCCTCTGCCCAGGCCACTGCGCTGTCGCCGCAGGTGCAGGCTGCGCTGAAGAACGCCGGCGCAAACAAGGAAGAACTGCTCGCGGCGCTGAAGAAGGTCCCGGCCGAGCAGCGCGAGGGGATGGAGTTTCTGATTGCGAACATGCCGCAGCCGGACCTGACGTCGCTCAAGGCGGACTTCCTGCTCGAGAACACGGCCCACGCCTACGCGGTGATGAAGGAGGTGCCGTGGGGCAAGAGAATCCCGAAGGCGATGTTCCTCAACAACGTGCTGCCGTACGCGAGCATCAACGAACGCCGCGATAACTGGCGGAAGGATTTCCGCACGCGGTTCCTCCCGGTCGTGAAGGATTGCAAGACGGCGGCGCAGGCGGGGGCGCGGCTGAACAACAAGGTCTTCCCGATGCTGAAGGTCCGCTACTCGACGAAACGGCCGAAGGCCGACCAAAGCCCGTACGAGTCGATCGAGGCCGGGCTCGCGTCGTGCACGGGCCTGTCGGTCCTGCTGATCGACGCCTGCCGCGCCGTCGGCGTGCCCGCGCGGTTCGCCGGCACGCCCCTGTGGACGAACGGCAGCGGGAATCATTCGTGGGTCGAGATTTGGGACGACGGCTGGCACTACACCGGCGCGGCCGAGCCCGCGGGCGACAAGCTCGATGCGGCGTGGTTCGGCAACCACGCCGCCACTGCGAAGCGCGACAATCCGCTGCACGCGATCTACGCCACAAGCTTCAAGCGCACGCCGCTGAGCTTCCCGCTCGTGTGGAATCGCCACGCCAACTACGTGAGCGCCGTCAACGTGACCGACCGCTACACCGCGCGAAGGAAGAAGCCCGACCCCACCAAGGCCGAGCTGTCGATCCGCGTCCTGACAAGCAAAGGCGGGAGCCGCGTGCCCGCGGCCGTGACGATCATCGATGCCGAGACGGAGAAGGAGGCGTTCAAGGGCACGGCGAAGGACGAGCGGTTCGACGCGAACGACCACCTGATCGCTGAACTGCCGATCAAGAAGAAGTACAAGGTCAGGCTGCAATTCCTGAACGTCACGTCGGAGGAGACAGTCGAGCTGTCGCAGAAGGAGCAGTTGCTCACGCTCGATCTCTCGAAGGCGAAGGCCCATCTGCCGCCGCTCCTGGCGTTCACCGAAGACGAGCAGAAGTTCTTCCTGTCCGCCGAGGGCCAGAAGCTGGCCGGCCGGCTCAAGGAGTTCTTCGACACGCAGCCGGATGAGAGAGGGAAGCTCAAGTTCGACGCGGCGCTCGACGAGCACCTGCTCACGAACGCAACAGCCGTCCGCAAGATGGCGTGGTGGGCATATCGCGCCGGACACGAGAGCAAGGAACTTGCGAAGGACGAGAAGGCGCGGAAGGTCACGTACAAGAACCACGTCAGCCCATACGCCGTCCGCGCGGTCGGCAGCATGCCGAAGAACGGCTGGCCGCTGTTCATCGCGATGCACGGCGGCGGCGGCGTGCCGAAGAGCGTGAACGACCAGGGCTGGAGGACGATGCAGCACTACTACCTCGACCAGCGAAGCGTGAAGGGCTACCTCTATCTGGCGCCCAGGGCGCCGAACGACGCCTGGAACGGATTCTACTCGACCTACAACCTCTTCCTCACCGACCGGCTCATCCGCCAGATGCTGCTGTTCGCGAACGTCGACCCGAACAAGGTCTACATCATGGGCTACTCGCACGGCGGGTACGGCGCCTGGTTCCAGGGCTTGCGGATGGCCGACCACTTCGCGGCCATCCACGCATCGGCCTCGGCCGTCAACGGCTACCACGACCTCGGAAAGAACCTCCGCAACACGCCGTTCACGTTCATGATCGGCGAGAACGACACGCTCTACGGCCGCCGCGACCGCTGCAAGTGGTTCGACGATTGGATCAAGAACGCGCGCGGCGACCGCAAGGACATCTTTCCCGTCCGGATGGAGTTCATCAAGGGACACGGCCACGGCGGCCTCCCGGACCGCAACAAGATCAAGGACATGTACCCCGCCGTCCGCGATCCGGTGCCGAAGCACGTCCTCTGGCGAGTCGACGCGCTCCACGACTTCAACTGGCTGCACGTGCCCGAGCCGAAGGGCCAGACCGTCGAGGCCGTCTGCGAGAAGAACGCCATCGAGGTCACGACGAACAGGGCGATGACGCTGCATCTCCTCCTCGATGAGCGGCTCATCGATTACGGCAAGCCCGTAGCCGTCGAGGCCAACGGCAAGCCTGCCATGAACAAGAAGCTCGCGCCGTCGTTGATGACGTTATGCGAGACGCTCGCCGCGCGCGGCGATCCCGAGTATATGTTCACGACGCGCGTCCCGCTGACCATCGAGATCGAGAAACCGAAGCCGGCGGCGGCGGCTCCCGAGAAAAAGTCGGAGCCGGCGGCGGCTCCGAAGACGGAGCCGGCGAAGGAGGAGCCGGGGAAGAAGTAAGCTCGCAGGCGCATTTGACGGCCCATCGGCCGCGGGGTATGATGATCGGGGACGGAAGGTCTCGATGCATAGAAGCTGCATTGTAGCGTTCATTGCTCTTGCGGTCGTGTCCTGCACGAAGGAAGACGATCCCCGCTACTCGGACCCGCGAGAACTCAGCGACACCTTTGTGAACGCTTTGCTCAAGGACCCGAAACAGGCGTTCGCGCTGATGGAAGAGGGGTACCGATCCAAGACGAACGCCGGCGAGTTTGCGTCATTCGTGAAGGAAGCACTGCTCCCCGGGTGCGGCCCAACAGCCAGGGTGGAGTTCGTCAAGCTTGAAGAGGGCTTCCTTGAATCGGACGGACTTCGCTCATCCGAGTACCACTATCGTCTGGTCCCCCCGGACGGTGGGGCGGCGGTGACTGTGGAAGTGCACGTCGTGCGACACGACGCGCTACACTACGTCAGGCGAGTGGCCGTGCCGAAGCCATAGAGACGGCCAGCATCCTGTTCTAGCGGCTGCGGACAGACCGCGCGGCTGAGCGTTGACCAAGATCGAGGCCGGCGACACATGACCGCACGAAGAAAGTCGGTTGTGCTCATCGTTTGTGCTGCGCTGCTCTTGTCCATTGCTGCGGCCCCGATTCTCCTGCCTGCCCTTGTGCCCGCCACGCAGTATTCAGGCGGAGGGGACTACTACTGCGTTCGCTGCGGCGGCTACATGGCAGCCTCGGAAAGCGGGTTCATCGACCGGCGCTCCCCTCCGACATTGCAGCCTCAGTTCTTTAGGGACACGCCGCTCTCCGCCTGGCACAAGGAGCATTTCGGCGACACGTGCAGTCACCTTTGGATACGCTATCACGGTAGCGGAACGGATTACGCCACGCTGCTCGGTTTCGAGTGGCCGCTCGCCACGTGGACAATGAGCGGCCGCCGGCCCCGCATCTGCGCACTCACGGACGAAGATCGCCAAATCCTTGACGAGCTCCACGCGCATGACAAGGACACCTGCAAGCTCTACATCGAGTTGCGGCTGGTGCCAGCGGCTGGAGACGCTTGTGTCGACGTCACGAACAAGGAAGATATTCGAGAGATGCTGGAGAAACTGGAATACGACCGCAGCCGCGCGTTGAGAGCCGCGACTGATTACGATCAAGATTAAGAGCATGATCAGCACGAAGGCGCGCGGACGTCACCCCCACTCCTCATCATCGGGGAACGCGTTGGCGAACTTGGCGCTGGTGCGCCGCCCGGCCATCATGTCGGCGACGGCGTCGCGCCATTTCGCGTAGTGCGCGGTCTCCTTGTGCTTCGCCGGATCGTCGGGCGTCCGGTAGACCTCGACGAGCACGAAATGCGCCGGGTCGGCGTTGTCCTGCACGACGTCGAACCGCGCGATGCCCGGCTCCCGCACGCTGCTGCGCGCGTTCTCGAGCGTCGCCGCGCGGAAGGCGTCGACGCATTCCGGCTTCACGTGCACCTGAACGTGTACGATGAACATTGCCCCGCCCTTTCATTGATGGGGTGTGACGCCGCCAGTATACGCGGGCGCCCGCCGCAGTGCACGAAGAATTCGGGGCCACGGCCCTCGGAGCAGCCCCCGGCCCCGCCGTTCTGAGCGCTAATCTGGCGACGCATATGCGTCTTCAGATTAGCGCTCCGCGCAGGGTCGGCGGCGACACTTGATGCGAATTGCAGCAAGAACTAGAATAGGTCCGTCACTGCGGAACGCCGAACTGCGGAACACCGAAATGCGGAACGTTGAAATGCTGAAACGAACGAAGGGGGGGACGTTGAAGAACGTCGCGATAGCGCTTGGCCTGATCTGCTCGCTCGTCGCCGCCGGTCCGCCGCAGGACGGCCAGGCGCCGGAAGACACACGCTACCCCGACCGCGCGCGGTGCGCGATGAACCTGATCGAGCTGAGCGCCCGCCTGGGCGCGTTCGCCGCGGCGCACGGCGGCGCTCTGCCGTCGAAGCTCTCGGAAGCGCTCACGGGCACTGATCCCGAACGCTGGCGCTGCCTCATTTGCCCGGGGGCTCGGCCCGCGGTCGTCAGGGGCGGGTTCCATCCGTCGTACGTCTATCTCAACATCACGCCCGGCGGCCGGAAGCTCGAGACCGGCGCCGAGGACATCGTCGCGTTCGACTCGGGGCCTGTGCATCAGGACGGCCGCAACGTGCTGCTCTCGACGATGGACGTCGTTTATCTCAGCGAAGCGGAGTTCCAGACGAAGCTCGCCGCCGAGCGGCAGAAGTGGGAGAGGGCGGGGAAGAAGGTGGAGTTCGTGCGGCAGGATTTCATTCCGCTCGACGATGCGCAGGCCGAGGCGATGCGGGAAGACTCGGCCGCGAGGCCGTCCGGCGGATGGCGCGCCCTCACCGGCTCCGTTCACTTCAAGATCGCCGTCGTGCTCGTCATCGCGATCGGGGTGGTTGCCGTGCTCCTCGCGCTTCAGGCGCGGAAACGCAACGAAACATGAGGCGGCCCGCCGCGGCGAACCGTCAGGCATGCACCAACAGCGCCGCCCCGCCGCGCGAGCGCTAATCTCAGGACGCATATGCGTCGTCAGATTAGCGCTCGGAGCAGGGCCGCCGGCGGGCCGGCACGCGGCAAGCCCCGTGAAACGGGGCTGTCTCGGCGTGCGCGGCGGTTGAACTGGGGGCGGCTTGTTTCCATCCGGCTTGATTCGCGCACGGCGGGGCGATATACTATGGTCTGGAGAACGTGTGTGTCGTGTCATTACGGACCTTCGGAGGCGCCTGTTGTGCTTGTCATCGCAGAGAGGATCAACGCGACGCGAAAACGGGTCCGCAAGGCGATCGTCGACCGGAACGCGGCCCTGATCGAGGAGGAGACACTGAAGCAGCTCGACGCGGGCGCCGATTACATCGACGCGAACGCCGGGATCGAGGCCGGCCGCGAGCCGGACGACCTGAAGTGGCTCGTCGAGACGATCCAGTCGGCCGCGGATTGCGTGGTCGCGCTCGACAGCACGAACGCCGAGGCGCTGAAGGCCGCTTTGCCGCTGCACAAGGGCAGGCCGATGGTCAACTCGATCACGGGCGAAGACGGGCGCCACGAGGAGATTCTGCCGCTGGTGAAGGAGTACGGCGCGCTGCTCGTCGCGCTGACCATCGGGCCGGAGGGAATGCCGACGACGGTCGACGAACGCCTCGCCGCGGCGGGCTACATCGTCGATCTCGTCGCGAAGCAGGACATCCCGCTGGACCGCGTGTATTTCGACCCGATCATTTACAGCGCGGCGACCGACGCGAAGGCGGGAACGATGGCGATCGAGACCGTGCAGAGGATCAAGGCCGAGTTCCCCGGCGTGCACGTGACGTGCGGCCTGAGCAACATATCGTTCGGCCTGCCGAGCCGCAACGTTCTTAACCGGGCGTACCTGGCGATGCTGATGGCGGCGGGGCTGGACTCGGCGATTATGGACCCGACGCGGCCGCACATGATGTCGGCCGTGCTCGCGTCGGAGGCGATTCTGGGCCGCGACGACTTTTGCATGAATTACATTACGGCCGAACGGGCCGGGAAGCTCGACTGAGGCCGGAAAAGGCCAACAATAACACTGGCCAGCACAGGGAGGCCGGCGATGCTTTGCGAGAACTGTAACGAACGCCCCGCGACGTTTCACGTCGTCGAGATAACGAACGACGAGAAGCGCGAGGTGCATCTCTGCGAGCAGTGTGCGCGCGACAAGAACATCGCGCTCCCGGCGAGCCCGTCGCTGAACGACATCCTCAGCAGCCTGATGGAGGCTCACGCCGAGAAGGACGTGCCGGAGCTGACGAACGTGGCCTGCCCGAACTGCGAGATGACATACGCGCAATTCAAGGAGGGCGGCCGCCTGGGCTGCCCGCGGGACTACGCGGTCTTCAAGAAGGGCCTGCTGCCCTTCATCGAGCGCATTCAGGGTGCGACGAATCACAAGGGCAAGATGCCGCGCCGAATGACGTGCGACACAGCGCAAACCGCGGAACTGCTCAGGCTGCGGCGCGAGCTCAACACCGCGATCTCCGGCGAACGATATGAGGAGGCCGCAACGTTGCGCGACAAGATTCGCGGCCTGCGCGAGGGACAGTAAGGCGATGGACTTGAACAAGCTCGCCCGGCACGCCGGAGAATGGCTGCGAGGAACGGGGAACGATGCCGACATCGTCATCTCGTGCCGGATCCGGCTCGCGCGGAACGTGCCCGACCTGCCGTTCATCACGCGCTGCACGGCCGCGCAGAAAGCCGAGCTTGCCGAGATGCTGAGCGAGAAGGTGCTGGAGTCGGACATCGGCGAAGGCGCCCAGTATTTGTCGGTCGCCGGCCTGCCCGAGATCGACCGCGAGTTCCTCGTCGAGCGCCACCTCATCAGCAAGGAACTGGCCGAGGCCGAGGGCCCGGGCGGCGTCGCGTTCGACATACGCGAGACCGTCAGCATCATGATCAACGAGGAAGACCACCTCCGCATCCAGGCGTTCCGCTCGGGCTTCCACCTGGAGGAGACGTGGGGGGCGATCGACGTCCTCGACGACCGCATCGGCGAGCGCATCGACTACGCCTTCTCGGAGCAGCTCGGGTATCTGACGGCCTGCCCGACGAACGTCGGGACCGGCATGCGGGCGAGCGTCATGCTGCACCTGCCCGCGCTCGGGATGACGCGCCAGATCGAGCAGGTCGTCCACGCCGTCCAGAAGATGGGGCTCGTGGTCCGCGGCCTCTACGGCGAAGGGACGCAGGCGTCGGGCGGCCTGTACCAGATTTCGAACCAGATGACGCTCGGCAAGTCGGAGATGGAGATTGTCGAGAACATCGCGAGCACCGTGCCGACAATCGTCACGATGGAGCGCAAGGCGCGCCAGGCGCTGATGGGCAGGAACCGAGAGCAGCTCGAGGACAAGGTCTGGCGGTCGCCCGGCCTGCTGCGGTCCGCGCGGCTCGTCAGCTCAGGCGAGACTCTCGAACACCTCTCGCACCTGCGCCTGGGCGTGAACCTCGGGCTGGTCGACCGGCTCGACGTGGGAACCGTCAATCAGTTGTTCATCCTCGCCCTCCCGGCACATCTTCAGAAGATAGAAGGCAGGGCGTTGGAGCCCAAGCAGCGTGACATCGTCCGGGCGGAGTTCATACGCGAGACGCTCGGCGCGGAATAGATGGGCGTGCGAGCAATGAGACGGGCCTTGGGCCTGAGTTTCTCCGGAGTGTGATGCAATGATCGACAGATTCACCGACCGCGCCCGCAAGGTCATTATGTACGGCAAGCAGGAGGCCCAGCGGCTGGGCCACAACTTCCTCGGCACCGAGCACATCCTGCTGGGGCTGGTCAGGGAGGGCACGGGCGTCGCCGCGAACGTGCTCAAGGCGCTGGGCGTGGACCTGAAGCGCATCCGCGTCGAAGTCGAGCGGCTGGTGCAGTCGGACCCGGCCGCGTCTCAGGGCGAGCAGATGAAGCCGGCCGGCGAGCCGCGTTACACGCCGCGGGCGAAGCGCGTGCTCGAGCTCGCGATGGACGAGGCCCGCGCTCTCGGCCAGAGCTACATCGGGACCGAGCACCTCCTGCTCGGGCTTCTCCGCGAGGGCCAGGGCGTCGCCGCGAACGTCCTCCTCAGCCTCGGCCTCAAGCTTGAGTCCGTGCGCGAAGAAGTCCACTCGTTCCTCGGCACGGCCGACCTCCTCGGCGCCGAGCAGCCCACCGGCCTGGGCGCGGGGCCGGCCGCGGGCGCCAAGAAGTCGAAGTCGGACACGCCGGCCCTCGACTCGTTCGGGCGCGACCTCACGCAACTGGCGAAGGAGAACATGCTCGACCCCGTCATCGGGCGCCAGCGCGAGATCAAGCGGCTCACGCAGGTGCTCGCCCGCCGCACAAAGAACAACCCGGTGCTGCTGGGCGAGGCGGGGGTCGGGAAGACGGCGATCGTCGAGGGGTTCGCTCAGGCGAGCGTGGCCGGCGACGTGCCCGAGCTGTTGTGCAACAAGCGCATCGTGGTGCTCGATCTGGCGATGATGGTCGCCGGGACGAAGTACCGCGGGCAATTCGAGGAACGCATCAAGGCGGTGATGCACGAGGTCCGGCAGAGCAAGAACGTGATCCTGTTCATAGACGAGCTCCACACGCTCGTCGGCGCGGGCGGCGCGGAAGGCGCCATCGACGCCTCGAACGTCCTCAAGCCGGCGCTCTCGCGCGGCGAGATCCAGTGCATCGGCGCGACGACGCTCGACGAGTACCGCAAGCACATCGAGAAGGACGGGGCGCTCGAGCGCCGCTTCCAGACCATCATGGTCGACCCCCCGAGCAAGGATGAAACGGTCAAGATTCTCGAGGGGCTGCGTGACCGCTACGAGGCGCACCACCGCGTGCAGATCACCGGCGAGGCGATCAAGCAGGCCGTCGAGCTATCGACGCGGTACATCACCGGGCGTTACCTGCCGGACAAGGCGATCGACGTGATCGACGAGGCCGGGGCGAAGGTCCGCATGGCCGCGACGACGAAGCCGCCGAACCTCAAGGAGCTCGAGCGCGAGATCGAAAGGGTCGCCGCCGAAAAAGAGACGGCCGTGGCCGGCCAGGATTTCGAGCGGGCCGCCGGCCTGCGCGACCAGGTCGATAAACTCCGCGCGAGAAAGGAAGCCGAGCTGTCGAAATGGCGCCAGACGAGCCAGGAGAAGGAGGGCGTCGTCGACGAGGAGGTCGTGGCCGAGGTCGTTTCGCTGATGACGGGCGTGCCGCTTCAGCGGCTCGCCACGGAAGAGGCCCAGCGCCTGCTCAAGATGGAGGAGGAGCTTCACAAGCGCGTCGTGAGCCAGGACGAAGCGGTGCACGCCATCGCGAAGTCGGCTCGCCGCTCGCGCAGCGGCCTGAAGGACCCGCGGCGGCCGGTCGGCTCGTTCGTCTTCCTCGGGCCGACGGGCGTCGGCAAGACGCTGCTCGCGAAGGCGCTCGCCGAATTCATGTTCGGCGACGAAGACGCGCTCCTGCAGATCGACATGTCGGAGTACATGGAGAAGCACAACACGTCGCGCCTGATCGGCGCGCCTCCCGGTTACGTCGGCTATGAAGAAGGCGGGCAACTGACCGAAAAGATCCGCCGCCGCCCGTACTCGGTCGTGCTGCTCGACGAGATCGAGAAGGCCCACGCCGACGTCTTCAACATGCTGTTGCAGATCATGGAGGAAGGGCGGCTGACGGACAGCTTCGGCCGTCACGTCGATTTCCGGAACACGATCCTGATCATGACCTCGAACATCGGGGCGGAGGTCATCAAGAACCAGGCCCCGCTCGGCTTCGGCAAGCAGACCGAGGAGGCCACGTACGAGCGGATGAAGGAGCGCCTGCTCAAGGAGGTCGACAAGCACTTCCGGCCGGAGTTCCTGAACCGCCTCGACGACGTCATCGTGTTCAAGGCGCTCACGAAGAAAGACATGGGCGAGGTCGCGGAGATCGAGCTCCGGCATGTGCGCGAACGGCTCAGCGACCGCGGCATTCAGGTCACGCTGACGGACGAGGCCAAGGCGTTCCTCGTCGACAAGGGATTCGACCCCGACATGGGTGCCCGGCCGATCAAGCGGACGATCGAGCGGCTCGTCGAGGACCCGCTTTCGGAGGAGTTGCTCGCGGGGCGCTTCAAGGATGCCCGCGCCATCACGATCGTCGTCGAGGGCGATCATCTTGCGTTCCTCCCGGCCGATGCGCCGGCCGAGCCGGTGCAATCGGCGTCGGAGCAACCGGCCCAGTAGCGCGCTGACGGTAAGAATGGTGTGCCGGGCCGCCGCAGGGGAGGCTGACCGCGCAATATCCGAGGACTGAAGGCAATGGCACTAACATAAGGGGCTCGGCCCGTGTCGCAGAGCTCCGCTCGTAATCGTAATCTTACTCCTAATCCTAATCGCTGTTTCGTAAGTGCCGCTGTCGAGTAGGATCACGATTATGATCACGATTACGGAGACTCCTCACTGATTGTTCAGGCTGGCCAGCCGGAGGAGAGAACGATGCTGTGTTTCAAGGGCGTGTGGCGGCGTAGCACGGCCATCTTGGCCGTGTTCGCCCACGGGCAGGATGCCCGTGCTACGTTGGCACCCCCAACGGCCAGCCCCGTAGTAGAGCGAAGCTCTCACTACAGGGCCAGCCCATACGCCCTCAGCGGCATCACGAACGCGGGCAACCGGGTACCTACCGCGCGCTGCGAGTGAGGAGTCTTCGATCACGACAAAGAAGGCGGCGACCTGATACAGCCGCCGCCGCACGGCGCCGACGGCGGCGGCGTGCAGCAGGTCGGGCGGAAGAGCGAACGCCTGCTGCATATCGCCCGCGAGATCGCCGCCGAGGTGTACCACGGCATCCCACGGGGCCCGCCGCTCGCCCCCACCTGAGCCATCCGTTCTTCCGCTGGATCCTCTGCCCGCAAGCCCCGTGGCCGTCGTATGCGCTCCGGCCTCCGGAACGCCGCAACCCGTGCCACCGACTGCGCCCATCCCCACGACAAAACTCCTCTGCGAACCTGCCGGCACCGAATATGGACGCAAACTCCTTAACTGCGCCACACTACGAGCCCGTCTTGCGGAATCGCTGCTTCGGGCCGGCGTTTCTTGACAGTTACGCGGGGCGGGGGTATAATCCATCGCGGTCGAGGTGTCCGGTCAGGGGTGTTGCGGTCCCGGTCTTTGACAGCCCACCTCCCACCGGGAACGGGGCGTGGCGCAGTTTGGCAGCGCGTCTGGTTTGGGACCAGAAGGTCGGCGGTTCAAATCCGCCCGCCCCGACCAGCCCGACGCCGGGCCGCCGGGCCCGGCCCGGTGGCGAGTTGAAAATCCCGTGGTGAATGTAGCTCAGGTGGTTAGAGCGCCAGATTGTGGATCTGGAGGTCGGGGGTTCAAGTCCCCTCATTCACCCCATTTCCGCGACGGCGAAACTCGAAGCTAGTGTTGCTTCAGGTTTGTTCTTGTGGCTCGCGAGTTTGCTGTAGCTGGCCTCCATGAGGCCGGACGGCTGATTGCCAAAGCTATCAGCTTGTCGTTTGTCTGATGCCTTGCATCAGACGAACGATACCATCCGCCGTCATGGACGGCGGCTACAATTGCAGCAGCGCAGCCAGCCCGGCCTAGCAACGAGAACAAAGCTGACGGAACACTAGTTGTACCAGGCCTTGGCGTCTTCGAGCGTCGCCGGCTCGTAGTCGCCGGCGTGCCCGGCCGTGCCGAAGTCGATCATCTTCTGCTTCATCACCTCATAGATGCCCTCTCGGCCCGCGCCGAGGTACTTCCGCTGATCGAAGACCTCGGGATGCTCGAACAGGTACTTGCGGATGTTGCCCGTGAAGGCCAGGCGGCCGTCGGTGTCGACGTTGATCTTCTGTACGCCGAGCTTGACGGCCTCCTGAATCTGGTCCATCGGCACGCCCATCGACTTCTTCATCGCGCCGCCGAACCGGTTGATGGTGGCGACGAGGTCCTGCGGGACGCTCGACGAGCCGTGCATCACGAGGGCCGTGTCGCCGGCCTTCTCGCGGATTCTCGGGATGAGGTCGAGCGCCAACGTGGGCGCTTCCTTGAACTTATACGCTCCGTGCGATGTTCCGATGGCGATGGCCAGGGCGTCGACGCCGGTCTCCGCGACGAACTCCTTCACTTGGTCGGGGTCGGTCAGGTGGACGGAGGCCGCCTGCGTGTCGTCCTCGATGCCGCCGAGCGTGCCGAGCTCGCCCTCGACGCTCACGCCCAGCGGATGAGCGTAGTCCACGACCTCCTTCGTGACCGCGATGTTCTCCTCGAACGAGCGGGCCGGATGGGCCCCGTTCTCGTCCTTCTTCGCGTAATCGATGGAGCCGTCGATCATGACGGACGTGAACCCGAGCCCGATCGCCTGCTTGCAGACGTCGAGATTCGGCCCGTGGTCGAGGTGGCAGACGACGGGAATCTCGGGATTGTCTTCCACCGCGGCCTGTATAAGGTACTTCAGGTAGATCATCTTGCTGTACTCGAGGGCGCCCTTGCTGGCCTGGAGGATGATGGGCGTCTCCGTCTCGGACGCGCCCTGCATCAGCGCCTGGATCTGCTCCATGTTGTTGACGTTGTATGCGCCAACGCCGTATGCGCCTTTGCGGGCCTCGTCGAGCACTTGCTTCATTGGAACCAATGGCATGCGAACCCACTCCTTTCCATGATGTATTACGCTGGATAAAGCGCGGCGAGATGACGTTCGCCCGCTCACTCGTAACTTTCGTACTTCTCCTGTCCGTGCCAGAAGATGGACGGGGCGGGGATGCGTTCGCCCTTCTCGCCGTCCGGCCCGTACTGCTTGTGGAAGGGCGCCGGCACGCGGAGCCCGCTGATCTGGAAGAAACTGAGCGGGAAGTCGAATAGCTCTCCCCAGTGGACTGACAGCTCGACCCTCGGCAGGCAGGGAAGCTGAACCTGGACCGTGCTCGTGAGGGCGTTCTGGTTCTCGTCGTCGTACATCTTCAGGTCTTCGATGGCCAGCTCCTTCTTGTCGCCGACGTCGCCGAAGAACACGTTCCGCCGCTTCGCGTCATCCGTCTGCCAGATGACCTTGCGGGCGATGTAGCTCGGGTAGAAGATAGAAATTCCGCCCTCGACCTCGACCTCCTTCATCGTGGCGACGCAGCCGCGGTCGATCGCGAAGACCCATCCCTCGAAAATCCCCGCACCAACCTGGATGGGATAGATGATCCGGGCCTGGACCCCGAGCGACCGGTACGTGCCCCAGCCGAACTTGAACGTGAAGATGTCGCCGAGATCGCGCACGCGGGCCCAGAGGTAGCCGCCGATCGCCTCGAGCGGCTCGATCTCCTTTTCCGGCACCACCGGCTTGTCCGGGATCGGATTCACCGTCAGGCGGTCGTCGGACCCGCCGCCGTCCGCGGCGAACATCACGTGTGAACAGAGAACGCAAACCACGACAGCAGAGACGAAAGCAAAGCGTTTCATTCAATACCCTCCGTTCGTGACAAACCGCGTCCTGGCCCCGGAAGCCATGACCAGCCATCACGGCCCGCAGCGCGGCCCGTACCCTTCCGCGAATTATAGACGAGCCGGCAGACCAGTCAAGCGGAAAGTGCGGGTTTGTTGGGGAGGGATGCCGGCCGATCCTCAAGTCAGCAAGCGCTGCCGCGTCTGGAACTCCCGCAGGCGGGTGCACTCGACAATGCGCGACGAGACCCCGTATCCCTTTTCCAAAACCAATGGCACTAACTTAAGCCCGATCGTCCGCCGCCAGAGAGAACGCGCGGCCCGCCGCCTCCTCTGTCTGTAACACTTCAGCTAAGTGAAATGGTCGGCACACCGTCGTAGCACGGCCTTCCAGGCCGTGGAATCACGGGCAGGATGCCCGTGCTACGAGAGCGGCGCAGCGCCGGCTTACCGAAGCGATTCTGCTTCTTCATTTGGCTGAAGTGTTACACCTGAATGAGAATCGCCCGCGGCTGGGTCGGCCGCGGGCGACTCGGGTGTCCGTGCTTTAAGCGGCGGGCCGGTCTGGCTTACCACTTCTCCGCCTCCGCATCGCTCTCCACCTTCGGCTCGACATACTCTTTCGCGTTGCTTCCGGCGTCTTTCGCTTCGTCCTTAGCGGCCGGCGCGGCGGTTGCCGCGGCCCCCAGCTCGGCCGCCTCCTGCCGGTTGATGATCTTTTCGAGGTCGGCGGCGGGGATGGCGGCGCCCCTGAGGCGCTGGATTGCGTCGAGGCGGAAGTCGGCGTCGGCGCTGCGGTGAATGCTCTCGATGAGCTCGACGACCTCGGCCGGGGTTTCCTTCCCGGGTTCCATCATCGCGCCGATGGCGGCGATGCAGGCGAGGCGTTCGTCTTTGGAGCGGTCCTCGGCTCGGGCAAGGCCGATGAGCCGCGGGGCGAGGGACGTGACTTTCGCCTTGCCGAGGCCGCCGATGGCGCTGATGCGCACTGCGGGGTTGTCACTGTCGAGGGCCGCAATAAGCGCGGGCTTGATGGCCGCGAGGTGCGGCGAGAGCGGCGAGCCCGCGGCCGGGATGGCCGCGATCGCTTCGGCGCCCGTCCGCGCGTATTGGGCGGCCAGCCCGCTCTTCTTGCGTGTGAGGTGGCCCGCGGCCATCGTGTCGAGGACTGCTGCCCTGACGTTGTCGGCCTTATCCTCGAGGGAGATGACGGGCACTCCGTCGGCCGCATAGAGCTGCTTCGCCGCATCGGTGTTCTCGGCCTTGGTGAAGATGATGAAGGGGACGGCCGCTATCACGGGATCGCTCCTGAGGGCCTTGAAGGCCTCGTTCATCGAGTCCTGGACGATTACGGCGTCTTTCGGCGGCAGGGCGCGAGCGGCCGTGAGGGCCATCTGCACGGAGCTCGCGGAGTAGGGCACGTGACCTGCCTTGCGGACGATCTCGCGGAGCAGGTTGGTCGCCTGGTTGTCGGTGCTGACGATGAGGGCGGCCGAAACGCCCCGTTCGGTCAGCGCCTGGCCGAGGATCTTGACGACGGTCTTGGCGGTGGCGAACTGCCGCACCGGCCGGATCCTGACGACTGCCGCGGCCGCGGTGTACCGGACGCTCTTGTTCGTGTTCTGGAGGGCGAGGAGGAGCGGGTTGGCGCTGGTGGCCAGCCCTTCGGGCTGGTCCTGTCCCGGTTCCTCAGCGACTTTCTTGGCCTCCGTGGCGGCGGCGACGCGCCGAGCGGTCGCGATGAGGTAGTTGAGCGTCTCGCGCTCCGCGGGCGGGGCCCTCTTGATCGTTTCGGGCTTCTTGGGCGCCGCAGCCTCGAGACGGCCGAGCTCGGCGGCGACTCTTGCCTGGAACAGGCTCGACGCGGTGACGCGGGGCCGGGTGACCGGCGCGGCCTCGAGCTTGGCGGCCGCGGGCCCGACCGGTGCGCGCCGCTCTTCCGGCGAGCGGATCGTGATAACGGCCGCGCGAAGCGGCTCACTCAGGGCGGGAAGCACCTGGTACGTGTTGAGGTCCGGGCTGGCGAGCTCGGCGAGATCGTTGATGGTCGCGACGGCCGCCTCGAAGTCGCCGTCACGAAGTTCCAGGGCAAGCGCCCGGTAGAAATGCCTTTCGCCGGCGGACCTGAGGGTGAGAAGCACATTTCGAGACTTCTGGAGCCGCGCCATCAGCCCGCGTTCTTCGAGCTCGGACAGCTTCGCGGCGGGGTCGGTCTTGCTTTGCTGCAAGCGCTGCTCGATCAGGACGGTCTCCTTCTGGTAGGTGCTGATCAGGAGGGGGAGGGCCGGCTCGTAGTCGGGCGCGGCAAGCAGCGCCTGGGCCGCGACCTGGCGGGCCATGCTGATGTTGTACAGGAAGGGCGGCACCGTTTGCATGACGAGCCGGTTTTCTTCGGTCGACCAGTTCCAGACGGCGTGTCCGTACTTGCTCGACCGTTGGACGGAGGGGTCGCGGTAGTAGTAGAGCCTCGCGTATCTTAAGAGAGCGACGTGCGGTGGGTCGTCGGGGATGTCGGCGTAGGCCCGGATCTTCTCGAGCGCCTCGGCGGCGACCGCCTGCACGGACTCGTCAGGGTCGGCCTTCGCGGCCTGGAGCAGGTATGGCGCGGATCGCGGATCGCCTATCTGCCCGAGGATGAAACAGATGTCCTGGCGGAGCGGCACGAGGTCGGTCCTGAGCGCCGTACAGAGAGGCAGCACCGCTTCCTCACCGATGCGGATCAGGGCGAGGCTTGCGTAAAGATGGAAGACCGGATAGCCGTCGGCCTTCACGTCGTACAGCCGCTTGACGAGCGGCGGCACGGCGTAACGGCCGGCGCTCATCAGGTCGATGTAGATCCTCGAGCGTTCCTCGAAAGTGCCTGCGAGGCGCTCGATGCGCTTCTCGATCTCGTCCTCGTCCGTGAAGCGAGCCCTTTCCGCCTCGGCGGCAAGTTCGAGCAGCCGAAGCACGCTGTCGCGCAACTTCGAGGGGCCCGACGTCATCGCCTTGACGTAGAACCTGACGGTCGCAAGGTCGCGCAGGGCGAGCGCGTCGGACGAATTCGGGCTGAGCTTGAGCATCTCTTCAAACTCTTCAGCCGCCCGGTCGTATTGCTCGTTATCGAACGCCTTGACTGCGTTCACCAGGTGCCGTCTCATCGCCTGGGACTTGTCGTCCTGGGCCTGGGCGGCGGCGGCGAATGCGAGACAGCACACCACGACGATGACGGTGAAACATCGGCGGATATGGTTTGCCACGGGTCTCTCCTCCACTCAGAAATGCTCGCCGGAAATCAGGTTCTCATAGGACTCGCGTTCGCGGATGATCCGCGCGGAGCTCTCCTCAATCATAACCTCGCAGCCCCTGGGGCGCGAGTTATAATTTGAGCTCATGCTGTACCCGTACGCGCCGGCGGAGAATATCGCCAGCAGGTCGTCCCGACCGACCGGCGGCAGGGGCCGGCCTTCTGCAAAGCAGTCGCCGGTTTCGCATACCGGCCCGACCACGTCGACGACGACGCGGCCGTCGCCGGTCGCGTCGAGGGCCTCTTCTCCGTATGGCACGGGCTCGGCCGACCGGACCGGCCAGATGCGGTGATACGAGTCGTACAGAGCCGGGCGCAGCAGGTCGTTCATGCCGGCGTCGCAAATGACGAACGTCTTCGTTTCGGTCTTCTTGACGTATTGGACGCGTGTGGCCAGGATGGCGGCGTTGGCAACGATGTACCGGCCCGGCTCGAGGATGACGCGGCAGCCGCTCTTCTTGAGGTACGGGATGACGGCGTCGGCGTAGTCCGTCGGGCCGGCCGTCTCGCCGCCCTTGTACTCGATGCCGTACCCGCCGCCGATGTCGAGCCACTCGATCTCGGCGCCGAGGCCGCGGCACAAGCCGATGAAGTCAACCACGCGTTCCAGGGCCTGTGTGTACGGCTCGGTGGTGTTGATCGGCGAGCCGAGGTGCAGGTGCAGCCCGGCGATCCTCGTGTGGGCGAGGCCGCCGGCGCCGGTGATCAGTCCGGCCGCGGCCCCGAAGTCGATGCCGAACTTGTTCTCTTTCTTGCCGGTCGTCGTGTACTTGTGCGTCTTGGCGTCGACGTCGGGATTCAGTCTGAGAGCGACACGCGCCTCGGCGCCGAGCTCGCCGGCGACGGCGTCGATGTGCTCGAGCTCCGGCGCGGACTCGACGTTGAACATCAGGACGCCGCTCCGGAGGGCATTTTCGATCTCGGAGCGGGTCTTGCCGACGCCCGCGAAGCAGATTGTCTTCGGGTCGGCGCCGATCTTGAGGGCGCGGAAGAGCTCGCCGCCCGAGACGATGTCGAAGCCGCTTCCCTCGGCAAGCAAGGTCTTGCAGATCGCCAGGCTGTAGTTGGCCTTGATCGCGTAGCAGATGAGCGGGTCGACCTCGGCGAACGCGTCGCGGAGAGCGCGGAAGTTGTCGACGAGCGCCGCCTTGCTGTATATGTATGTTGGCGTGCCGTATTCCCCTGCGATGTCGGCCACGGGCACGCCGTCGCAGAAGAGCTGGCCGTCCTGGTGCGCGAAGTGCTGCAACTTATCTCCATTCGAGGCGGAACTTGTCGCCTCCGCCCATTTGCACCTCGTGAGGCGCTTCTCTGATGTCGGTGATGACCATGCGGTCGATCCGGCTGCCGTCCACGTACGTCCCGTTCGAGCTCAAGTCCTCGAGCTCGATGCTGTCGGCGTTGTGGAACGTGATCTTCAGGTGCCGGCGCGACACCGTCTTCGAACTCTCCTCTGGGACCTCGCCGGTCTCCTCGAGCTCGAGCCACCGCTTGCAGTTCCGGAGCGAGATGTCGCACGCGCGGCTCCGTCCGATAATGACGGACTTGCCATATTCCAGGGGGAACACCTCCCCCTCGACGACACCAGCGAGACCGATAAGAACGGGGCCTTGATTCGCCATCGCCCTCTCCTTTCGACCGAAGGAGTGCGCATTAGAGGCGCGCGGTCAATGCGCGCCGCCACAAACTGTGAATGTTAGCCGAATGGTGCTGTCAATTCAAGAAAATTGTTGCCGCGCCCGTAATAGGTAATAGGTCGGTCACCGCGGGAGTTTGTTCCTGGTGACGTTCTTGAGCCCGAAAGGCTCACGTTCACCAGCCCGGGGCGAGCCCTGGGAACGGGTTCGCCAAGCAGGGGAGCCCTGAAAGGGCGGCGAAAGCGCCATAACGCCCCGCAGGGCTCCCTGAAATCGCTTCTCGCATCCGGGCGGAGCATTGCATATAATCTGCGCCCGGGCGGACCGGAGGACGCGCCGTGCCTGATGCCTGGATCGTTGTCGTCGGCGGGGCGCCCGCCTGGGGCTATTGCGGCTCGCAGGCGCTCCGCATGGCCGAGGCGTTCTGGACGCTCGGCCACAAGGTGCTCTACATCGAGTGCGGCGGCGACGGAAAAGCGTTTCGGCGGGCGCTCGGCGAGCGCAAGCAGAGCGGGCAGACCATTGTCGCGGACCTCGAACGCCGCGGCTTCTTCGTAATGCGGGCGGCACAAATCCCGCTTCTACCCATCTCGTTCCCCGAACCCGTCCGGCGCTGGAATTGCTCGCGGACCTCGGCCCGGGTCGCCAGATTCCTCACGGCGTCCGACGCCGCCCGCGTCATCGTCTGCCATTACAGCTGGCACTGGCCCGAAATCCTGCCCGGGGAGCTCGAAACGGTATCGCACGTCTACGAGTGCACCGACGACCACCGGAACGCCCCGGACGCGTTGAGCCGCCCCATCGTGCGGCGGCACATACGCAGGATCGAGCGAAAGCTGTTGGCGCAGGCCGATATCGTGCTTTTCACTTCGCGCGAGCTGGCAGATACGCGCGAGCCCGGCGGGCCAAAGGCCGTCATCCCGATGGGCGTCGACGCCGATCACTTCGCCCGGCCGGCCCGACGCGACCCGCACGAGAGGCTCGGCCTGCCCGCGCGCTGCCCCGGCCGGCCGCGGATAGGCTTTGTCGGCCGGCTCACCGGCCGGTCGGACTGGGCGATGGTGAGGGCGGCCGCGGCCGAGACCCCCGATTGGCAGTGGATCATTGCCGGGCCGCCCGCGGGCATCGAGCCGCGCGGGCCCGACAACCTCCACTGGATCGGCCCCGTCCCTTACGAGGAACTGCCCGCGCTGCTCCAGCACTGGGACGCCGGCATTGTGCCGAGCGTTTCGAGCACCGATTTCAACAGGTGTTCGTGGCCGATGAAGCTGCTCGAGTATCTTGCCGCCGGCTTGCCGGTGGCATCGACCGACATCCCGGCCGCCCGCGAGCTTGCCCGGCAGCTTCCCGGCCAGCTCCTTATTGCCGAGGAATACGCCTCCGGGTGCCTTGTCGACGCGGTCCGGCGGGCGCTCGCCGTGCCCGCGTGGAAATGCGAGGCCGGCCGCACGTTCATCCGCCGGTACTCGTGGGAAAGCCGCGCTGAGCGGCTGCTCGAACTGTTGGCCGCCCGAAAAGATGCGCGGCCCCCCGGCTGAACACTTAACGCTAAAGTCCGGCAGGATATCCTGCCGATATACTCTATAGCCGATCTGATTCCCGTTCGTCAGGCCCTTATGTACTGGGTGCGCGTTATCGCCGTTCTACTGGTTGCCGCGCTGTTGCAGGCGACCATTGTCCCCGCGCTCGCCGTGCGCGGCGCCCGGCCCGACCTGCTCCTGCTCGTGGCCGCGTGCCTTGCCGTGCGCGAGCACCCGCAGCGGGGCTGGCGATGGCGGGCGTTCTGGATCGGATGGGCCGCCGGCCTTGTGGCGGACATCTATTCGGTCGGCTCCCAAATGCCGTTCGGCCTCACGGCCCTCATTTTCGGGCTCCTGGGAATGGCCGTCAGCAAGCTGGGCGAGGAGCTCTTCGTTGACAGTTGCATCGCGCAGGTGCTCATCATGGCTCCGGTATGCGTCGCCGCCCACTGCGCCCTGGCTGCCGCACACGCTGCGTTCGGCGGGCGGTTGTTCTCGGGCGCGCTCGGGCAGGCGTTCTGGACGGGCATGTACTCGGGGCTGGTGGCGCCTCTGGCGTTCGCCGCGATGAAGCCGTTGCGGCGATACCTCGGCATCCGGCCGCAAAGGAGCTTCGGGCGTGCATAAACGCCGAATCACCGTCCTCTTCTGCACCATCGTCGCCGCGTTCGCGCTCGTCGAGATCCGGCTCTTCTACCTTCAGATCGTCCGCGGCGAGCATTACGCCGACTACGCCGAGCGGCAGCGGATCGGACTGCTGCCGCTGGACGTCGCCCGCGCGCGCATCCTGACGAGTGACGGCGCGGTCCTGGCCGAGGACAAGCTCGCGTTCGACATCGCCGTCGTTATCGGCAAGCTCGAT